>NZ_JBQLZR010000023.1:0-2437 GCF_052168375.1 Glycocaulis sp. | reverse complement strand
CCGAACGCGCCTTGCAGCACGCCCAGCGTGATTGTCCCGTTCGTCAAGATCAGTCCTCGTTCAGCTCGTCGAGCCAGTCACCCGGCCCGTCGCCCGTGCGCAGATCCATCACCGTCGGCCAGAGCCGCCACGGGGCGCTGGCATCGGCATTCCATAGCGCTACATAGGCAAAACCGGTGGCCGGTTCCATGACTATCTGCGCCCCGTAGCCGGACAGATAGCCCGAATGGGCGATCAGCGTGCGGTCACCCCAGCTATAGATGCGCCAGCCCAGCCCGTAATGGGTTTCACTGATGCGGCCCGGATAGCGCCGCTGCAGCGATTGCGTCTCGCGCGGGGTGGTGACGTAAGGGGTGAAGAGGCGCTCGCGGATTTCCGGGGCGATGCCGCCGGTTTCCGAGATATGGGCGATGGCCCACGCCATCAGGTCTTCCAGCGAAACGGTCGCGGCAGCTGCCGGCGCGACGGCATCATAGGCGCTTGCCGGATCACCGGGCGTGTCGGTGGTACGTGCCCAGCCGCGATGGGGGCGGGCCCAGCTGGCCGCGCGGGTCAGGTCACGCTCGCCAAAGCCAGCCGTCGCCATGCCGTAGCGCTCGAACAGGCGGCGGCGCACATTGTGCTCATAGCTGGTGCCCGTTGCCTCGCGGACGACTTCAGCGGCACCGGAAAAGACGATGTTCTGATAGGTATAGCACTCACCAACCGCGCACACCGGGTCCAGAAGCGCGGTATCAGCGAGGATCGCGCTGATCTCGCGGCCCTCCTCCAGCCGGTTGTCATAGGCATTGCGCGGCAGGCCGGTGCGGTGGGAAATCATGTCGAGCACGGTCGGCTGGCGCGTATTGTTGACGCGGATGATTTCCGGAGCCGGATCATCAAGCCGGATGCGCCCTTCATGTTCGAGATGGGCCAGCAGCACGCCGGTCATTGTCTTTGTCAGCGAGGCCGCCCGGAAGACCGTGCGCGGCGTGATCGGCTCGCCAGAGCCTGCCGCGGTTTCGCCGGACGTGTAGATCAGCGCCGGACGGCCCTGCTCGATGATGGCGACGGCAAGACCCACCACCCGCTCGGATGTCGCCGCCTGGTTCAGGCGTACGATCACATCATCAAAATAGGCCATATTGGAAAAGAGCGAGACGCGTGGCTCGCGCGCATTGCTCAGCTGGGCGAGCGTCTCGGCCTGATCGACAAGGGTTGGCAGAAGGCGTTCAGGGGCGATTTCCCAGATGAACTCGCCACCATCGGCAGGCGTCGCCACCGGCACGACACTGCCGTCATGCATGTAGGCAAGGTCCAGCGATTCCGCCATTGCGGCCGCTTCGGCCAGCGCCGCCTCGGGCGCCATGTCCGGCGCGCTGGCGACAACCTCACCCTGCGCTTCGGGAGCCGGGGCGATCCGGTAGACGGTCTCACCCTCTGCCTCGCCCTCGGCTACACTCACCTCTTCGCGCCTGCCGGGCAACTCGCTTTCAGGCAGCACCGGAACGGCGCCCGTCTCGGCGATGCCGGCATCAGCAATCACGAACGTCTCCGAGCCGCCATCGGACATTTCCGCGCCCGCATCGCTGTCGCGCGCTGCCTCGGCAGCGGCCAGCAGCGCATCGGCCTCTGCCATCGAAAGACTGGTCTCGGTAGAGGGCAGGGATGTGCCTTCGCCCTCTTCGGCCATCAGCGCGCTCGCGGTCGCGGCACGCAAGTACGGCACAGGCGGCACCGCGCTGGACGCGGCGGCCAGTGTCAGGGCAGCAAAGGCATAGACAGTATAGCGCATGGGATCACACCCGTGGCTGATTGCACGTCACACAATGAAAGGACCCGCCACCTGAGAGGATATGCGAAGACGGGCTGACCGCAAGGGTGCGGCCTGTAAAGTAAGGTTGGAGCACCCGCGCTGCCGCATCGGCGTGCGCGTTGAAGGCCGGCACCACGACAGTGCCCGGCGCGATCACCCAGTTCATGTGCGAGGCGGCCCGCACCTCGCCCTCCTCATCGCTCACCCGGCCCGGAGAGGGCAGGCGCACCACCTCCAGCTTGCGCCCTTGCGCGTCGCGCGCGCTCTCAAGCTGACGGGCAATGGCGTCGAAAATCTGTGCATTGGGATCATCAGGACCGCTGGCGCTCTGGCAGGCGACAATGCCTGGCGCAAGGAAGCGCGCGATATTGTCGACATGGCCATCCGTGTGGTCGCCGATCAGGCCTTCATCCAGCCAGATAACGGTGTCGATACCCAGGGCCTCGTTCAGCCGGTCTGTCACCTGCGCTTCGGAGAGGCCCGGATTGCGGTTGGCATTGAGCAGGCACTGGCGCGTGGTGATGAGCGTGCCTTCGCCGTCAAACTCCAGCGCCCCGCCCTCGCAGACCAGATCGATTTCCTTCAGCGTCGCGCCGGCAAGCGAGGCGACGGCAAGGCCGATCTGCTGGTCGCCATCGAGCG
>NZ_JBQLZR010000022.1:0-3761 GCF_052168375.1 Glycocaulis sp. | reverse complement strand
CACATGAACAGGGTTGCCGGGTTTTCCAGATAGCCTTTGAGCGCCTGCACCAGCAGCGCAGCCTCGTAGCCGTCGACGATACGGTGATCGAAGCTGGAGGAGAGGTTCATGATCTTCCTGGGCACCACGCGGCCCGCCTCGTCATAGCGCGGCAGGACCTGCATCTTGTTGACGCCGATGATCGCTGTCTCCGGCAGGTTGATGACCGGCGTGGTCACGATGCCGCCAATGGCGCCCAGCGACGTGATGGTGATGGTGGACCCGGAAAGCTCTTCCTTGGTGGCCTTGCCATCGCGGCAGGCGTCCGCAAGGCGCTTCACCTCATCGGCGATCTGCCAGATATCGAGCGTCTCGGCATGCCGGATCACCGGCACCATCAGGCCGTTCGGCGTGGCGGTAGCGATACCGCAATGCACCCCATCGAACTTTTTCAGCACCGACTCTTCGGTATCGAAATGGGCGTTGGCCTGCGGGAATTGCGGCAGGGCCCGCACCATCGCAGCCACCAGGAAGGGGATGAGGGTCAGCTTGGGCTGGCCCTCCTTGCGGGTCGCATTGAGGTGCGCGCGCAAGTCTTCCAGCGCCGTCAGGTCGATCTCGTCGACATAGGTGATGTGCGGAATGGTCCGCTTGGAAGCGGCCATGTTCTGCGCGATTTTCCGGCGCAGGCCGATGACTTTCTCTTCCTTCACGCCGGTGCGGGGAGCCTTGGAGGGACCGGAAGCAGACCCGCCCGCCTTCGACGCCAGACGCCCGCCAGAGGCGATGAAATCGTCCATGTCGGCATGGGTAATGCGGCCCGCAGGACCGGTGCCCGGCACGGCGGCCAGATCGATATCGGCCTCCAGCGCACGCTGACGCACGGCAGGGCTCGCCAGCGGGCGCTCACCAGCTGGGCGCGCGGGGGCGGTGGATACACTTGCGGTGCGCTTTCCTGCCCCGCTCGCGGGGGAGGTGTCAGCTTTGCTGACGGAGGGGGGAGCTTCCGGTGACGAGGTATCCCCCCCCTCCGTCTGGCGCTTCGCGCCATCCACCTCCCCCGCAGGCGGGGGAGGAGACGTGTCCTTGCTCTCTGCCTTCACCTCCGGTGCGGGCGCGTCTTCCTCGGTGGGAGGCGAGCCATCAATCTCGATGACAAGGATTTCGGTGCCGACCGGGATCACATCACCGGGGCTGCCGACAATCTTCTTGACTACGCCATTGACAGCACAAGGGATTTCCACGGTCGCCTTGTCAGTCATCACGTCAAGGATGTGCTGGTCCTCGGTGACGTTGTCACCTTCCTTGATGTGCCATTCAACGATCTCGGCCTCGACCACGCCTTCGCCGACATCGGGGAGCTTGTACTTGTATTCGCTCATGGCTAGCGCGCCTCCGTGACCGTTTGCAGCGCGCGGATGAAGCGCGCCTGACCGGGGAAATAGGCCCATTCATGGGCGTGGGGATAGGGCGTGTCCCAGCCTGTCAGGCGGAAGATCGGCGCTTCGAGCGCGTAGAAGCATTCCTCCTGGATCTGGGCGGCAAGCTCCGCCCCGAAGCCCGACGTGCGCGGCGCCTCGTGCGCCACCACGACCCGGCCCGTCTTGTTCACCGAGGCGACAATGGTCTCGATGTCATAAGGAGCCAGCGTCTTCAGATCGATGATCTCGGCATCAATGCCCGCCTTCTCGGCGGCATTTACAGCCACATGCACCAGCGTGCCGTAGGTGATGACCGTGCAGGCCTCGCCCTCGCGCACGACTTCGGCCTTGCCAAGCTCGACGCGGTAATGGCCTTCGGGAACCTCGCCCTTGGGGTGTTTGGCCCAGCTGGACAGCGGGGCATCGGGCACGCCGTCAAACGGGCCGTTATAGATGCGCTTCGGCTCGAAGAAGATGACCGGGTCATCGCCTTCGCTGGCCGCGATCAGCATGCCCTTGGCATCATAGGGGTTTGACGGGACCGCCACCTTCACACCCGGCACATGGGTGAAGAAGGCTTCCGGGCTCATCGAGTGGGTCTGGCCGCCGCGAATGCCGCCGCCCCAGGGTGAGCGCACCACGACCGGCGAAACAAACTGGCCGGCAGAGCGATAGCGCAGGCGGCTCATCTCCGACACGATCTGGTCAAAGGCCGGGAAGATGTAGTCGGCGAACTGGATCTCGGCGATGGGCTTGAGCCCCTTCGCCGCCATGCCGATGGCCATTGCGGCAATCGCCGCCTCGTTGATGGGGGCGTCAAAGACTCGGTCCAGGCCGTACTTCTTCTGCAGGCCTTGCGTGGCACCGAAAACGCCGCCGAAATATCCGGAATCCTCGCCAAACACGACCGTTTCCGGATGCTTGTCGAGCAGGACGTCCATGGCCGAATTGAGGGCCTGCAGCATGTTCATCGCTGGCATGGCTAGACTCCTAGATCCTGGCGTTGACGGCGCAGGCGCCAGTCTTCGGTCGCATAGACATCCTCAAAGATGGTGTGGGTCGGCGAAAGCGGGCCGTCATGCAGCGTGCCGTGGCTTTCGGCCTCCTTGTAAGACTTCACCACCAGAGCGGTCATCGTCTCTTCCAGCTTGGCGTGACGGTCCTCGTCCCACTCGCCAAGGCCGATCAGATGGTTTTTCAGCCGTTCGATCGGATCGCCCAGCGGCCACACCTCGAACTCGTTCTTCGGGCGGTAGCGCGCCGGATCGTCCGAGGTCGAGTGGGCATCAGCCCGGTAGGTGAACAGCTCGATGAAGGTGGCACCGCCGCCCTTGCGGGCGCGGTCAGCCGCCCATTTCGTCGCGGCATAGACCGCGAGGAAGTCATTGCCGTCGACGCGCAGGGACGCCAGGCCATAGCCCAGCCCCTTGGCAGCAAACGTGGCCGCATCGCCCTTGGCAATGCCCTGATAGGTGGAGATGGCCCACTGGTTGTTGACCACATTCAGGATGACCGGCGCGCGATAGGTCGAGGCCAGCGTCATCGCGGCATGGAAGTCCGGCGCAGCGGTTGTCCCGTCGCCGATCCAGCTGGCGGCAATCGTGTCCTCGCCCTTGTAGGCGCAGCCCATCGCATAGCCGACGGCCTGCGGGAACTGGGTGCCCAGATTGCCGGAGATCGAGAAGAAATTGCCTTCTGCCCAGGTGTAGTGGACGGGAAGCTGGCGGCCCTTGAGATTATCGCGGCTGTTGGAGATGCAGTGGCACATCATGTCCACAATGTCGCGCCCGCGCGCGAACAATATCCCCTGCTGGCGATAGGACGGGAAGACCATGTCGGTCTTGTCCAGCGCCATGGCGGCCGCAACGGCAACCGCCTCTTCGCCCAGCGACTTCATGTAGAAGCTCATCTTGCCCTGGCGCTGGAGCTTGAGCATGCGCGCGTCATAGATGCGGGTCAGCACCATGTGCGACAGGCCCTCGCGCAGGACCTCCGGCGACAGGCGCGGGTCCCACTCGCCCACAGCCTGATGGTTGTGGTCAAGCACCCCGATGAGGCCGAAAGCCAGATCGGTCATCTTGCCCGCTGCGGTCAGCGGATCGGGGCGTTTCGCCTCGCCCGCCTTTTGCAGGTCGAGATCAGAGAAGTCAGGCGCGTCGCCGGGCCGGAAGGGCGGGGCGGGCACATGGAAGCGTGACTGGCCGTTTGACATGAACTTTGTCCGTACCTTTTCGCCTTGTACCATAAGGGTTTTCGCGCATTTGCATGCGTCGGGGGCGGGTTAGCGGCACACGGCGGATTTGTCCACCTAGAGGGCAGGTGCGAAATCTTTGCTGCGGCTGCGAAATACCGTGCGCGGAG
>NZ_JBQLZR010000021.1:0-13338 GCF_052168375.1 Glycocaulis sp. | reverse complement strand
CCAGTGCCGACAGGGTCTCTCGCGCCTGCTCGCCCGCAGCTGCCGCGCGAGAGAGACGATAGAGAGCGCCGCCAGAGCTACCCGGCCAAAGCCGGTCAGGCGCCGGCAGGGCGAGACCTGCCGTCAGCGGCATCACGGACTGGGCAAGCTTGCGATACGCGCCATTGGCCCAGGCCGCACGGCCACGCGGATCGGTGATCAGAACCGGCTCGGACGCAGCGTCTAGCGCCGCCGTCACCAGCGCATCGGCGCGCGGACGCACCGCAGGCTCGATGCGCAAGGCCCGCGCAGCGCTTTCTCCGGCAGCCAGCGCAAACATCAGGATGAAGGCCACAAACGCGATGCCTGACAGAAGGACAAAGCCGTGCCAGCCAGCGGTTGAGGCCGCCACCAGCGAGAAGCCTGCTGCTGCCAGCGCCATCAGTCCCGATGCCCAGAATACGGTGCGCGCCAGCAATGTGATGCGGCTCTGCCGCTCGCGCGGGGGTTGTGCGGTGCGCACGGTGACGGCAGCCTCCGGCGTATCAATGTCGGTGGCGCGGGCCTTGTCAGACTTTTTCGTGCGGGCGGGGGCGTCAGTCATCACGGCACTCCGGGCGGAAAATCGATTCGCACACTGTTTTGACCGATTAAGGTTAACCGGTATTGCGCCGGGTGACGAAGGCTTCTGCCGCCACCCCGCCTAGCGCTTCTTCTTCAGCGACAGGACATAGCCGATCACCTTGGCCACGGCGGCGAAGTGTTCGGGCGGGATTACCTCTTCGATATCGACACTGGCGTGCAGCGCGCGGGCTAGCGGCGGGTCCTCGACGATGGGAACGCCGTGCTCGGTCGCGATCTCGCGAATCTTCAATGCCACCGCCTCGACGCCCTTGGCGACGCAGATGGGCGCAGCCGTGACGCCCTGCTCGTATTTCAGCGCGACGGCGTAGTGAGTGGGGTTGGTGATGATAACGGCGGCGTCTGGCACGGCGGCCATCATGCGCTTCCTCGCCCGCTCCTGGCGGATCTGGCGCAGGCGGGCGCGCACCATCGGGTCGCCTTCGGACTCCTTGAACTCGTCGCGTATCTCGCGGCGGCTCATCTTGTTGCGGTCATAGAATTGCTGGCGCTGGAACATGTAGTCGGCAAGCGCGATGACCGCGAACACGGCCAAAGCTGCCAGAAGCAGCTGTATGGCAATCTCGCGGAAGAGGACCAGCAACTGGACCGGCGCGACGGCTGGAAGGCCCGCCAGCAAGGACTGGCGCGGCCACAGGACGATGGTGATGGCGATGGCCACCAGCGCCATCTTGGCAAGGCCTTTCAGGAAATTGACCCAGCCTTGCGGGCCGAACACCCGCCCCAGCCCTTCGACCGGGTTCAGCTTGCTCAGCTTGGGTTCGAGCTTCGATGTGGTGAAGAGCAGGCCATGCTGAACAAAATGTCCCGCCAGCGCGGCGGCCATGATGGCGCCAAAGGCGAGACCCATCACCATCAGCACCTTGATCACCGCCGCTGCCGTGATCGCCAGCGCGCCGGTGTTGTCGAGCGACATCTCGTGCGGCTTGGACAGGAAGACCGAAAGCTCGCGCGTCAGCCCCCCAGCCATGGATGGCCCGAAGGCGGCCAGCACGCCCAGACCTGCCGCGAGAATGAACCAGGCCGGGATTTCCTGCGATTTCGGGACGTCGCCCTTCTCGCGCGCCTTGTCCAGCTTTCGCTGGCTGGGCGGCTCTGTCTTCTCGCTCTTGTCTTCACCTTCGGCCATGTGATCCTCACATCAGCGTTGCGGTGAAGGCTTCGACACGTTCCAGCCAGACCATGGCCATGGTGCCGAGCGCGATGGCGAAAATGGAAAAGCCGAGCAGGATGTTGACCGGCATGGCGATGAAGAAGATCTGCACCTGGGGCATCATCTTGGACAGCACGCCGAGGCCCAGATAGAAGACCAGCCCAAACAGGACCAGCGGCGCGGCAATCTGGATGCCGATGGTGAAGGCCGCAATGAAGAGCTCCAGCGCCCATTGCGCAGCATCGCCCCACATCGGCACCTCGCCTGCCGGCATCAGCGCGTAGGACCCTGCTGCGGCCTGCAATAGCAGATGGTGCAGATTGGTGGTGAAGAGCAGGAGGATGAAAAGCAGGTTCAGAAAGGTCGCCGGCAGGGCGCCGGTCTGGCCTTGCGCCGGGTCAAAGGCCTGCGCCATGGCAAGCCCGCTCTGATAACCGATGACCTGGCCTGCCACCGCCGCTGCCGAGAGCAGCATGCGCGCGGCCGCTCCGATCATCAGGCCGATCACCGCCTCGCCCGCGACATAGCCTGCAAGGCCGGAAAGCGTGGAGGGCTGCTCGGGCAGGAGCGGCGCAATGACCGGGCCGATGGCAAACGAGAAGGCGAGGGCAAAGGACAGCCGGATACGCACCGGAATGCCCGGCTCTGCAAAGCCCGGCAGCAGCATCAGGATCGCGCCCATGCGGGCGAACACGAGAGCCGCCGCAAAGACGATTGCCGGAAGATCGAAGGTAATGAGCATGGCGGGCGTCAGCCTGCCGCGATTCTGTCCGCGATACTGGTCATGAATGCGCCGAGCACGGCGCCCATGAGCGGCATGAAGATCACAAGCGCCAGGAAGATGGCAAAGATCTTCGGCACGAAGACCAATGTCATTTCCTGAACCTGTGTCAGGGCCTGGAAGAGCGCGATGATGACACCGACCACCAGCCCGACCAGCATGACCGGCGCGGCCATGGCCAGCATGGTCCAGATGGCCTCGCGGCCGACATCAAGTACGTCTGCGCCCGTCATTCTGTCAGGCTCCGCCTAGAGTTTTCATTCCGGTGCCCAGTTCGCTGCTGCGCCGGTTAAGAAAGGTTAAACTCGCGTTTACCCTGTTCAGCGCGAGCCTCAGCCCCGGTCGCGGCGCCAGCGCTCCATCGCGCCCGAAATCGCGAAAGTTTCACGGTATTTCGGCGAGCCGGAGGGACGCGGCGGACGGTCAGACGTCAGGGCCATGATCTCGGCGAGCTTGTTATGCGCGGCACCGGCCTGACCCGCGCCGATATAGGCGTGCAGCTCGACGAGCGCATTGGACAGCGGGTCATGGGCGCGGATCACGAAATAGGGCTCGTCATCGGCAAGATCGGGCAGGCAGTCGAACTGCGAAGGATTGGCCTTCGAGCCGAGGGGCGCATCACTCATTGTTTCAACCCTTTCCTGCCGGAGCGTGTAACGCGATGCCAAGCGGCATCAGGACACATGTCTAGCCGATTCCCTCATGCCTGGCATTTCACGCACATGCCCTCTTTTCCCGCAGGCAGAAAATCGCCAAATATTCTTTTGCGCTGCGGACACCCTTGCGGCCCGCGCGCGATATTTTTTGAGCGTTCTTTTGTTTGGAGTGAACCATGACGACCGAAGCTGCCGCGCCGGCTGCGCGGCTGGACCTGCATGCCATCCTGGCGGTGGTGACAGGCTCGCTTTTCATCTCGATCACCGGGTTTCTGACCGTCGCGGCCCTGATCTGGGCAGTCGGCTTGATGCTGGGACTGCCTTTGCTGGCCATCGAGATCGGCGAAGGCATTGCGGGCATTGGTGCGGTGGTGCTCACCGTCATCGTCATTCGCGGTGCGCTCGCCCTTGAGCGCCAGCGCGCGTCCGGCGCACTGGTCTAGACCCGGCCCCGTGGCGGTCTTGCGACCGCCACATTCCTCTGACGGGATACTCCTCCGGGAGTGCTCATCATGAGAACGGGGAGGTTCTGCCCATGTCGATACGCCTGAATGCCGCCGCACTGGCGGCAGCCTTGATCCTGTCAGCCTGCGGAAATCCGGATGGGAGCGATCAACGCCCTGTGGAGGCACCCGAAGCCTCTGCCGATTACGCTGTAGCCGGCATGTCCGCGCGCGCCTCTGCGCCGCCTCCTCCACCAGCGCCGCCGCCGACCATGGCGGGCGGCAATGAGCCCCAGGCCGAACAGGCGGTCCTGCTGGCCTATACCCATAATTACGGCCTTCGCCTGCCATCGGGCGTGCTGGCCGATGTCTATGAAGCCCACCGCGAGGCCTGCGCAGCGGCAGGCGGCAATGTCTGCCGTGTCATCAGCGCCACCATCAACGACCCTGATGGCGAACGGCCGAGCGGCACGCTGGACATTCGCGCCCGCCCGGACTGGATCGCATCCTTCCGGGACCGCCTGGCCGGCGAGGTGAGCGAGGCCGGAGGCAATATCCAGAGCCAGAATACAAACGTTGATGACCTGACCACCCAGATTGTCGATGGCGAAGCGCGGCTGCGTGCCCAGACTGCCCTGCGCGACCGCCTGCAGGCCTTGCTGGAAACCAGTGACGGCCCGATGGCCGATGTGCTGGCGGTGGAGCGCGAACTTGCCCGCGTGCAGTCGGACATCGATGCCCGCGCCAGCGTGATCGCGGCGCTACGCACCCGTGTGGAGACTTCCCGGCTGACGCTCTACTACCAGCCCATTGTCAGCCAGACCTCGCCGGTCCGGTTCAATCCGATCATGGATGCGCTGGAAGACTTCACCGACACGCTGTCGGAAGGCGTGGCGAGCGTGATCCGCTTCGTCGCGGGCATCCTGCCCTGGCTGATCCTGGTGATCCCGGCGATCTTCCTGATCCGCTGGCTGCTGGCGCGGCGCAAGCGCAAAAGCGCCTGAGTACCCGTCTGACGCGCCGTTTCGCCCCTCATGGGTGAAACGGCGCGTTAACCACGCTCCTTAACGCGGCTCTAAACCGGAACGGATAGGCTCTTTCCCGATTTCGCCTCAGCGGCGAGAGATACGGGAGTGCGTCATGGCCAAGGCCGTCTTTCACAAGCACCAGCGCGTCTATGTCCACCCGGTGGGCACCTGGGCGCTGGTGGAGAAGGTCAAGCCGCAATGGGTGCGCGATGTCGAGGAGCCGGTAAAGGTCTTCTACGATTGCGGGCTGGGACGCGATTTCCAGGCAAACGAACTGTCGGTGGAAGACACCGGCGGTGAAACCACCGGCGCCAACTGGCGCATCTTGCGCGCGGCGAATAAATGGCAGACGCCCGAGGAATGCGCGCACCACCCCTATCCTGGCACCTATCCGGTCGTGGTCACCGATACGCAGAACTGGGGCGGCTGGCGCACGCCGGGCGCGGAATATGACCGCGATCCGCACCGCATCGAGTCGCAAGCCCGCCTGATTGCGCAGGCTCCACGCCTTCTGGCACTGGCCGAAGCGATGGCCCGCGCCGTGGCCGACAACCCTGAATGCGGGGCCGATGTAACCGGGCTCGCGCGCCAGTTCTCCGAAGTGGTCCGCACGGTCCGGGCGCGGCCCGGCGAGCCGGGGCTGGCAGGCATGCAGGCTGCCGAATAAAACCCTTCCGGCGCTGGACGTTTACGGGCCTGCAACCCTATTCTGAAGCGCATGATTCGAGCCCGCACAGCCCGCACGCCCGAGGCGGCGCACCTGCATGATCGGCTGGCCCCTGAAGGGGCAGCTGCGGGACGCGCGCGCCTGTCGCGCCTTGTGCTTCTCTTTCTTCTTGTTTTCGCGGGTGTCTTCGGAACGGTCATCTGGGCCAAGCTGCGCATGGAATGGGCAACCGCGCAGGCAGAAGCGCAAAACCGCCAGGCCCGCAGCGCCGCCTTCATCGCCGAAAGCGTGTCCGGCCGGCTGTCGGAAATCCGCGGTGCACTCAGCTTTGCTGCCGCCAGCCTGTCAGCGCCGGACGAGGAAGGCATGCAGGCCGGTTTTGTCGAGACGATTGCCGGGACGGCCGATGTTTCCGGCGCGGCGCTTTGGCTGCCCGATAGCGAGCCACTGATCGCAGGCCGCGTGCCGGCGGACCTTGCCGCTGCCGCCGACGCGGCTCTTGGCACCCCGCAATGGATCGCAGGCATCAGCGCGGAAAGCCCGTTCGTGGTGCTGGCTGCGCCCGTACCCCTGCCCGACCAGCGCGTCGGCACCTTGCTGGCCTTTGCCGATCCTCGCGAGATACTCGCCGCCGATGGCGCGGCGCGCCTCGCGGTGCTGACGGACGGGCTCGGACGCACGCTTGCCCTCTACCCGGATGCGCCGGTTGCGGGCGCGCCGCTGGCGGCGGAACGCGTCGGCCTGCAATCGCGCGATGTGCGGGCTCTGGGCGATGCAGGCGGCGGGGCGCTGACCGGCGCACAGATTGGCGGGGCGGAACAGATACTGGGCGTCGCACGCCTGCGCGATGCGCCGCTCTATGTCTACGCCATCGGGCCTTCGGGTCTGAACTCTGCGGCGTGGAACATGACGCTCATCTTCCACGCGCTCCTGTTCTTCGGGCCGGTCTTCACGGCCATTGCCTTCTACGTCGTCCTCCTGATGCAGACCGGCGCGCTGAAGAAGGCGGAGGCGCGCCTTCTCGATTCCGAACGCCGCTTCCGGCTGGCGATCGAGGGTGCGCGCTGCGGGGTGTGGGACTGGGATCTGGAAACCGACGAGGTATTCATCACCGATTCCTTCGCCCGCATGCTGGGCCTTGGTGATGCGACGAGCCTTGCAGGCGCCGACTTCCTGCAACTGCTATCCGGTGAGGACCGCTCGCGCTTGCGAACAGCGATCCGCGCGGCCTCACGCGCCGAGGAAGTCGATCTGGAAGTGCGCGCGCAGAATGTCGCCGTCTGGGTGCAGATGCGGGGCCGTCCGCTGGCGCTCGACGGGGTGGGGCCGGGCAATCGCCTTGTCGGCGTGGCCATCGACGTTACCGAACGCAAGGGCGCGCAGAAGCGGGTTCTGGCCGCCGAGACGCGCCTGCGCGCTGCGCTGGAGTCCATGACGGAAAGCTTCGCGCTGTGGGATTCCCGGCGGCGCCTGGTCTTGTGGAACCGCAAGTTCCGCGACTTCTTCAACCTGCCCGAAGGCTCCCTGCGCCCCGGCATGGCCTATGAGGCGGTGGAAGCGGCCGCCGCCGGTGCCATTGTCGACGTGTATACCGGCGAGCAGGACGGCGAGTCCTTCCAGATGGAGCTGACCGACGGGCGCTGGCTGCACTATTCGGAGCGTCAGACCGCCGATGGCGGCCTTGTCAGCGTCGGCGCCGACATCACGCTTCTCAAGCAGCAGGAAGGCGAACTTCGCGACAACCAGGAGCGCCTGCGCCATTCCTTCAACGAGCTGGAGGAGTCCTCCCGCCAGATCGAGAAGCTGGCGAGAAGCCATCACGAGGAAAAACTGCGCGCGGAAGAGGCCAACCGGTCAAAGTCGGAATTCCTCGCCAATATGAGCCACGAGCTGCGCACGCCGCTCAACGCGATCATCGGCTTCTCCGAAATGATGCAGAAGCAGATTTTCGGCCCCCTCGGCCATGACCGCTATGTCGAATATGCCGGTGACATCCACAATTCTGGCGGGCTGCTGCTTTCGCTCATCAACGACATTCTCGACATGTCGAAGATCGAGGCGGGCAAGCTGACCTTGCAGACCGAGCCGCTGGAACCGGCCAGCGTCATCGAGCAATGCGTCCGCCTGATCGGCGCGCGCGCACAGGAGAAGAACCTTCAGGTGCGCGCCGAGTGCGGCGAGCTGCCCGAGGTGGAGGCCGATCCGCGCGCCCTCAAGCAGATCCTGCTGAACCTCCTCTCCAATGCCGTGAAATTCACCCCCGAAGGCGGGCGGGTAGTCATTCGCGGGTTCGAGGCGGCGGACGGCATCGTGCTGCAAGTGGCCGATACGGGGATTGGCATTGCGGGCGAAGACCTGCCCCGCCTTGGCCGTCCGTTCGAACAGATCGAGAGCCAGCACTCAAAGAGCTATCAGGGCTCAGGCCTGGGCCTTGCCCTGTCGAAATCCCTTATCGAGATGCATGGCGGCCAGCTGCGCATCGACTCGGTACTGGGCAAGGGCACGACCGTGTCCTTCACCATTCCGCGCCATCAGCCGGGCGGAAACGGGCAGGATGATGATGGTCAGGACCACCCCGTCACGGAAGCCGCTGAGTAGGCTGGCCTAACGGCGGGGCTCGCCGCCTTCCTGGCTTTCGGGGCGATGGTGACCGTTCCTGTGTTCGCTGCGCGGACCGCCGCGCCGGAACATCGGACCACGCCGCGGCGAATAGGCTGCCTCAAGGGCCGCCCGCCGGGTATCGGGATCAAGGTCGGCCACAATGTCGAGGATGATGGCCTCACCACTGGCATCAAGGCGGGCGCGCGTCGCGCGCATCTGCGCCATCGCCGCCAGCATGGCCGCCTCGTCGAACTCTTCAGCGCGCAAGAGCCGGTTCATCTCGCGGCGGCTTGCCATCATCTCGCCGAACAGGGGGCGCATGCCACGCAGGCCCTCACGAAGCTGGACGCGCGCGGCCTCCTGACTGTCTTCGGGCAAGGCCGCAATGAAGGCGCGCGGATTGAACCCGCCACTGCCAGGCATATAGCGGCCGGTTTCCTGAACCGGCGCAGCCGGGGTCAGCGCACGCTGGGCCAGTATGCCTGCCAGCACGCCATTGACGCCCAGCGATACGACCAGAAGAACGATCCAGAAGCGGCGCCCCGCGAACCAGCCCATCAGCGCACCTCGTCCTCGATAAAGTCGGCCAGATCGTCATAGGCCGGCTCGGCAAAGCTGGAAAAGGCGAGCGCATAGGCTGCCTCGCCGTCTGCCGCGCCGCCAAGGCTCGCCCCGCCCCATCCAAGGCCGAGGCCTGCGCTGATGGCAATCGCTGCGGCCAGGCGCGCCCACGGCGGAGCAAAGCCGTTTCTTTCGTCCGCCGATTTCAGGATGTCCGCCATCAGGGCTGGTGAAGGACCGTCTACCCGCGCCAGCGCCAGCGCCGCGTCAAGGCGTGCGGCCTCGCTCGTCAGACGGGCAGCCAGATCAGGATTTGCCTCGGCAAAGGCCAGCGCAGAGGCGCGCTCGGCATCCGGCCAGCGGGCCGGATCCGCGCCATAGGCGTCAATGAGGGCTTCAAAGCGGCTTGCCTGCATCATGATCGTGTTTCCCCGTCATCCTGGCGGTTGCTGGCCGCAAGGGTCGAAATCAGCTCCCCGGCTTCGCCTGAAAGGCGCTCGCGCAAGGTCCGGCGTGCCCGGGAGAGAAGGGATTCCATCGCTTCCACACTGACCTCCATTATCCCGGCCGCCTCGATATTGCCCAGCTCCTGAAAATGGCACAGTTCCAGCGCCAGTCTCTGACGTTCGGGCAAGGCCGCAACGGCGGCAAGCACGCTTTTGCGGCTGTCCTCAGCGGCGAGACGCGCATCAGCGCCCGCCTCGCCCGTTTCGCGGTCCAGCCCTTCGGGCATTTGCGCCTCGCGGCGCTTTCGAAGCCGGTCATAGCAAAGATTGACGGCAATGCGCATGACCCAGCTATCGAACTTCGCGGCGCCCGGCTTCCAGCGATCGGCATTGCGCCAGACCCTCAGATAGGTCTCCTGCGCGACGTCTTCGGCCTCTGCTCCATCACCCAGCATGCGTCTCGCTATACCGGTGATCTGCGGCAGGGTGCGCGCGACGAAACCCTGCATGGCCGCCGGCTCACCGCGCGCGAGCGCGCGAGCAAGGGCGGCGTCGCTGTCAGGGGCGGCGGCGCGTTTCGAACCGGAAATGACGTGCAGAACCGGCCGGATGGACGCCTCCCCTGACAACAGGACCTTTCAAAGCCAGAAAGGCTAGTCGCGATTGCCACGCTCGCGGCGGCGTTCCTGCCAGCGCTCGCGCATCTCGGCGCGGCGCTCTTCAAGGGCCGCGATGGTCACCGAATCATTACCTTCGCCAGCCATGCGGTCAAACATGGCATTGCCGCGGGCTTCAAAATCGGCGCGGCTGATCTCGCGGTCACCGCCACGGCGGCCACCGGCACGATGGCCTTCGCCGACATCCACGCCGCGCTCAGCCGCGAACTCGACCCACAGGCTGCGCAGCAGCTCGCGGTCAGCAGCGTTGGCCACGCCGTCATTATTCACGTCCATGCGGTCGAACATGGCGTTGTGGCGGGCCTGGAACTCAGCGCGGGTGATGGTGCCATCGCCATTGGCATCCATGCTGGCCAGACGCTCGGCCATCGCTTCCGGATTGCCGCGATGGCGGCGCTGCATCCAGCGGCCACGGCGATGCTCGCCGCGCTCGCCCGCGCCGGCTTCCTGCACGGCGGTTTCGGCAAAAGCGCCTGCGGTCATGGCCGGCACAGACGTAAAGCCGAGCGCCAGGGCGGCTGCGGCCAGTTTCAGGGAGGTCTTCATCGCTAATCTTCTCCGATTGTTACGGTGAGCAGTGTCCCTCTGCACTCCGTCAAACGGAGACAGGCGCGATTATCCGTCGCTGGCGAATGCAATTTTTCCGACACGGGCCACGAAGATGGCCCGCACCTCGCTGGCAATCGCCTCCACGCGGGCTTTCAGGGCCTCCAGGCTGGAGCATCCGGCAGCCTGTGCAAGGCGCAAGGCAAAGGGTTCGCTGGCATCACGCGGGTCAAACCCGCTGCCATGGGCGAGCCGGGTCAGCTGGGTGACGGCCTCATAAAGCGTGTGCGCTTCGATCAGGGTGTGGGCCTCGATTTGAGGAAGCCAGCCCTCATCCCCGAGGCGTTCCAGCGCCTTGCGGGTGGCCGGTTCGCCGCCAAGCCTGTGAGATACCAGACCGGCCTGCGCCACGAATTCGATGTCGAGCAAGCCGCCCGCGCGCAGTTTCAGATCCCAGGACGAGCTGGCGGGCTTGTCGCGCTCCAGCCGTGCGCGCATGTCGCTCGCGGCAGAGCAGACCGCTGCCCGGTCCAGCGTATGGTCATTGATCGCCGTGTTGATCGCTTCGCGAAGGCCCGCGCTCTCCCGGCTGGAGGCCACGATCCGCGCGCGCGTCATCGCCATGCGCTCCCACACCCAGGCCTCTTCGGCATAGTAGGTGGCAAAGCGTTTCAGCGACACGGCGACAGGACCGGCAGAGCCTGAGGGCCGCAAGGCGAGGTCTACGGGATAGAGCTCGCCCTCCTCTGTCGGGGCCGACAGGGCGGAGACGAGGCGCTGGGTAAAACGGGTGAACCAGACCGGCGCTTCCAGCGGCTGTTTCCCGTCCGATTGCTCGGCTTCGGGTTCATAGACCACGATGAGATCGAGATCGGAATCGGCGGAAAGTTCGCCGCCGCCGAGCTTTCCCATACCCAGCACATACCACTGGCCGGGCGCAGCGCCATGGCGGCGCACCATTTCGGCTTCGGCTTCCCTCGCCATGGCCCCGACACTGCTCTGCGCAAGGGCAGAATAGGCATTGGCGGCCTCGCTGGCGCTGGCCCGCCCGCGCAGGAGCTGCGCGCCGACGCGCAGGCGCTCCTCGCGCACAAAGCGGCGCGCGATATTCATCGCCGCCTCGAAGCTTTCTGCGCGCGCCAGGCGTTCGTCCAGCGCTTCGGGGTTTGCCGGACCGGTCTCCGACAGGGGTGTGGTGAAGGACGGCTCCAGCATCACGTCCAGCAAGGCGGGGCGCTTGCCGATATCCTCGGCAAGGCGCGGGGCCAATCCCAGTATCGCGATAAGCTCATCGGCAAGGGCGGGATGGGCCGTGAGAAGCGAGAGCGGCTGGACGCCCGAGGGAAGGCCCTCAAAGAAGGCGGCGAAGCGGGCGAAGGCGGAATCGGCATCACCGGTGGCGCTGATTGCCTCGACAAGGCGCGGCGCCAGCCGGGAGAAAAGGCGCCTTGCCCGCTCGGTGCGCGCCGCGCGGGCGCGCCCGGCCGCCCAGCCGGAAAGCTGATGCCAGATGCGCACCGGGTCGGAGAATCCAAGCCTCTCCAGCGTGGCCAGCGTGTCGGGTGTCGGCTCGACCCCGGTCAGGACAAGACTGCCCTCATGGGTGGCAAGGCTCTCGCCTTCCTCGAACTGATCGGTGAAGGCGTTGTGGACCGTTTGCAGGGTTTCGCGCACACGGGCATCGAAATCGTCCAGGCTGGCAAAACCGGCCAGTGCCGCAACGCGGGCGCGCCGCCCCGCCTCTGCCGGCAAGGTCTGGGTCTGCTCATCCTCCAGCATCTGGATGCGGTGCTCGACATGGCGCAGAAAGGTATAGGCTTCGCTCAACTCAGATGCGGTTGAAGGGGCCACCAGCTCTGCTGCGCTCAAGGCTTCCAGCGCGCTCAGCGTGCCAGCAACACGCAACTCGCTCTTGCGCCCGCCGAAGACGAGCTGAAGCACCTGCGCGTAGAACTCGACCTCGCGTATGCCGCCAAGGCCCAGCTTTACATCATGACCGGCCACATTCAGTTCGGCGCGGTTGCCGACCGCCTGTATCTGCTTGGCGAGCGCGCGGATGTCCTCCACGGCGGCAAAGTCCAGCGTGCGCCGCCAGATGAAAGGCTCCAGATCGCCGATGAAGGCCTTGCCTGCATCGATATCGCCCGCAACGGCGCGTGCCTTGGCGTAGGCTGCGCGTTCCCAGTTCTGTCCCACCGCCTCGAAGTAATGGCGCGCCATGTCGCCATTGACCGCCAGAGGGGTCGAGGACGGGTCCGGGCGCAGGCGCAAATCCACACGGAAGACATAGCCTTGTGCGGTGAGCTCGCTCATCAGGCGGACAAGGCGCTGGGTCAGGCGGGTGGCGAGCTTTTGCGGCTCCTTGCCCTCCGGCACGGTGAAGCGCTCCGCCTCCCATACAACGACAAGGTCAATGTCGGAGGAATAGTTCAGACTTTGCGTGCCGAGCTTTCCCAGCGCCAGCACGGCATAGCCCGGCACGCTGGCGTCCTCACCCGCCAGCCCGAGCTCGCGGGCGGCAAATCCGAGCGCGCCTTCAAGCGCCGCATCGGCAAAGCCGGAAATCGCAGCGATCGTCTGACGCAGGCTCCAAGCGCCGGAAAGATCGGCGAGCGCCGTCATCAGATGCATGTCCATTTTGGCTTCGCGAAGGGCCTGCATGGCGGTGGCCTCGCTGTCAGCAGCCGCAGCGGCGCGCGCCTTTTGCGATGCTGCCTCCAGCAGGTCTTCGACGGGTGACACGGCAAGCGCGCGAAGTGTATCGCTGCGCCTCGTCATCAGCGTTGCAAGATAGGGAGAGGCCGAAGCCACAGCCTCCAGAAATCCGTCCGGCCAGCCGGCGATTGCTTTGGCGTCAAGGCCGCCAAGCGCATCGCGTGCGGCCTGCCGGTCAAGGACAGGCAGAGATGTCTGGATCAATCGGGAAAGGGGCGAGGTCATGGCGGGCAAACTGGCCCGTTCGCCACAGGCTTTGCAAGCGCCTCAGTCGCGATTGGGCGGAAAGCGCAAGGCGATGCGCAGGCCCGGCCCGCTGCCGTCCACCCCGCCCGGCCCGTCATCGAGCGTGAGGTCCGCGCCATGTACTTCGGCAATCGCCTGCACCAGCGAGAGGCCGAGGCCGACGCCGGGCAGATTGCGGCTGGCCTCCAGACGGACAA
>NZ_JBQLZR010000020.1:0-18393 GCF_052168375.1 Glycocaulis sp. | reverse complement strand
GACCCTGTCGGCACTGGGCGAAGCCGGTGGCGGCGTGTTCAGCGTCGTTGTCGATCCGGTGCCGGGCGGCGGCGCGCTGTGGCGCTTTGCCCAGACCCGCGCAGCAGAGGCGCTGGAGACCGAGCCGGGCACGCCGGACTGGGCCGAACATGCGCCGGTTGGCCTGTTCCTCGCCGATGGAGAGGGCAGGGTTCTCGCCGCCAACGCCACCTTGCGCGCTTGGCTGGACGTGCCGGAGGGGCAAGCCCTCAAGGTGAAGGACTTCCTCGCCGGTGACATGGCAAAGAGCTTCCTGAAAACGCGCACAGAGCAGGGCGTCAGCCGCCTCGATGCCCGGCTTCTCGGCCGCGAGGGTGTCGAAAGTCCGGTCACTCTGGCGGTTAACTGGGATGGCGGGCGTCCGGCGCGCGCCCGCGCCGTCGTCTACGGCCTGACCGCCGCCGGCACACCGCCCGGCATTGCGCAGGTCATTGCCCAGCATACCGCAGGGCGCACAGGTCGCACGTTCGATGACATGTTTGCCAGCGCCCCGTTTGGCGTGGCGCGCCTGGATGGTGCCGACCCGTCCAGCTCCATTGTCGAGGATGCAAACCCGGCCCTCGTCCAGCTTTCCGGCGGCGCGGCGATACCCGGAATCGCGTTTGAATCGCTTTTCGACTGGAGCCAGGGCGAAAGCGCCGAGACGGCCTTTGCCACTGCCATGTCGGGCCGCAGCGAGCCTGTCGCGCTGAAGCTGAAATCCGCCGACGGGCTGCGCGATGTCCACCTCTTCCTGTCGCCGGCCCGGTCTGGCAAGCGTGCGGCCTATGTGGTCGACATCACCGCCCTGCGTGAGCTGGAAGGTCAGTATGCGCAGGCTCAGAAACTCAAGGCCGTCGGCGAGCTGGTTGCGCGCGTCGCGCACGACTTCAACAATTTCCTGACCGCGATACGTCTGAACACCGACAACCTGCTGCTGCGTCACCCGGTCGGCGATCCGACCTATCCCGATCTGCAGAACATCAATGGTGTGGTCGCTCAGGCCGCTGGCCGGATCAAGCATCTGCTCGCCTTTGCCCGCAAGCAGACCTTGCGCGTGGAGACGGTCGACCTGACCGAGACGCTGGCCGATACCGTCCATCTGGTGCGCCAGAGCGTCGAGGAATGGATGCGCGTCGAGATCCGACATGGGCGCGACGTGCCGCTGGTGCGAATCGACAAGGACGAGCTGGCCAACGCGCTGATGAACCTTGCCACCAATGCGCGCGATGCCATGGCCGCCAAGGGACGCGGCACGCTGACCATCTCCACCGAGGCCGTGGATGCCAATGCCGTGCGCGCCGCCGGTGCGCCCGACGCGCGCGAAGGCGCGTGGGCGGCCATCCATGTGGCTGACGAGGGATCGGGCATGGACGAGGCCACGCTCGCCAAGATTTTCGAGCCCTTCTTCACCACCAAGGAGCCGGGCAAGGGGACGGGCCTTGGCCTTGCCACCGTCTATGGCATCGTCAAGCAGTCGGGCGGCTTCCTGTTTGCGCGCTCCACGCCGGGTGAGGGGACGACTTTTTCGATCTACCTGCCCGGCCATACGCCTGATGCCGAGGAGATTGCCCGCACCGAGGCCCGCAAGGCCGAAGTGCCCGTCCAGCGCAAACCGGCCGATCTCGCCGGGCGGGGCCGCATCCTGCTGGTTGAGGACGAAGCGCCGGTGCGCACCATCACAGCCTCGACGCTGAAGCGGCGCGGTTACGAGGTGGAACAGGCCGAGGACGGGGAAGAGGCGCTGGCGATTCTCGAGGAGCGCCCGGGCGAGTTTGACCTCATCATCTCTGACGTGGTGATGCCGGGCCTCGATGGTCCGGGACTTCTGAAGGCGGCGGCGCCCTATCTTGGCAATGCGCGGGTGATCTTCATCTCCGGCTATGCCGAGGAGCATTTCTCCCACACGCTGTCGGCCGATCTGGATATCTCCTTCCTGCCCAAGCCCTTCAGCCTTGAAGCGCTGGCCCAGCGCGTGAAGGACGAACTCGGACGCTAGGCAAGGCAGGGCGGGGTTGTCCGGCAGCGCCCAAATGTTCTTCTTGCGTTCCCGGAACAAATACGGTACGAAATCCCTCAACACAGCGCAATTGCCCGGCCCGGCAAGGCGTGAAATAAGGGAACCGAACCGATGGCATCTTCAGCAATCCGACTGGTGAAAGACACCGATATGGACAAGTCCAAGGCTCTCGAAGCCGCTTTGACGCAGATCGACCGGCAGTTCGGCAAGGGCTCCGTGATGAAGCTCGGCGCCCGCCCCAACCAGAATATCGAAGCGGTATCGACCGGCTCGCTCGGCCTCGACATTGCTCTGGGTGTTGGCGGTCTGCCCAAGGGCCGCATTGTCGAGATTTACGGCCCGGAAAGCTCGGGCAAGACCACGCTTGCCCTGCATTGCATTGCCGAGGCGCAAAAGCGCGGCGGCGTATGCGCCTTCGTCGATGCCGAACATGCGCTTGACCCGGTCTATGCCCGCAAGCTGGGTGTGGATGTCGGTGAATTGCTGGTCTCCCAGCCCGATACTGGCGAGCAGTCGCTGGAAATCACCGACACGCTGGTGCGCTCCGGCGCGATCGATGTGCTGGTGATCGACTCGGTTGCCGCCCTGACCCCGCGCGCCGAGCTTGAAGGCGATATGGGCGACAGCCTCCCCGGCCTGCAGGCCCGCCTGATGAGCCAGGCCCTGCGCAAGCTGACCGGCTCGATCTCCAAGTCGAATTGCCTTGTGATCTTCATCAACCAGATCCGCATGAAGATCGGCGTGATGTTCGGCAATCCGGAAACGACGACCGGCGGCAATGCGCTGAAATTCTATTCCTCCGTGCGTCTCGACATTCGCCGCATCGGCGCGATCAAGGACCGTGACGAGGTGATCGGCAACCAGACGCGCGTCAAGGTGGTCAAGAACAAGGTGGCACCGCCCTTCCGCGAGGTCGAGTTCGACATTCTCTATGGCGAGGGTATCTCGCGCATGGGCGAGGTCATCGATCTGGGTGTGAAGGCCGGGATCATCGAGAAATCCGGCTCCTGGTACTCGCACGACTCCGAGCGTATAGGTCAGGGCCGCGAGAACGCCCGCAAGTTCCTGCTCGACAATCCCGAGATCGCCGAGAAGATCGAAAACCAGATCCGCGCCAATGCCGGCCTCATTGCGGAAGAGATGCTGGTCGGTCCGGGCGAGGACGATGATCTCGACGATGCGGCGGAAGCGGCCGGATAGAAACCCGCCTTTTCTGCGGTAAAACGCCTTTCATTGCGACGGGCGCTTGGCTAAGCCGGGCGCCCGTTCGTATATGTGCGTTTCAAGACCGGTGTTTTTCAAAAGACGAGTGGAGCCTGCCATGACAGCCTTGCGCGATATCCGCGCCCAGTTCCTTGGCTATTTCGAAGGCCAGAACCACGAAGTGGTGGCCTCAAGCCCGCTCGTGCCGAAGGACGATCCGACCCTGCTCTTCACCAATGCCGGGATGGTCCAGTTCAAGAACGTGTTCACGGGCGCAGAGCGCCGGGCCAACCCGCGTGCGGCCTCGTCGCAGAAATGCGTGCGCGCCGGTGGCAAGCACAACGACCTTGATAATGTCGGCTATACCGCCCGCCACCACACCTTCTTTGAAATGCTGGGGAATTTCTCCTTCGGTGACTATTTCAAGGAAGAGGCGATCCATCACGCCTGGACGCTGGTGACACGTGATTTTGCCCTGCCAAAGGACAAGCTCCTTGTCACCGTCTATGCCGATGATGACGAGGCAGCGGGATGGTGGAAGAAGATCGCCGGCCTGCCCGATGAGCGCATCATCCGTATCGCGACGTCCGACAATTTCTGGATGATGGGCGATACCGGGCCGTGTGGCCCGTGTTCGGAGATTTTCTTCGACCATGGCGACCATATCCCCGGAGGCCCTCCCGGCAGCCCGGACGAGGATGGTGACCGCTTCATCGAGATCTGGAATCTCGTGTTCATGCAGTTCGAGCAGCAGCCTGACGGCTCGCGCCGCGCACTCCCCAAGCCCTCCATCGATACCGGCATGGGCCTTGAGCGCGTAGCTGCAGTCTTGCAGGGCAAGCACAATAATTACGAGATCGATCTCTTTGCCCGTCTCATCGCGGCTGGCGAGGACGCATTGAAGGTAAAGGCACAAGGCGAGGCGCTCGCCAGCCACCGCGTGATCGCGGACCATTTGCGCGCCACCAGCTTCCTGATTGCAGACGGTGTTTCGCCGTCGAATGAGGGGCGGGGCTATGTGCTGCGCCGCATCATGCGACGGGCCATGCGCCATGCGCATATCCTGGGCGCGGCAGAGCCCGTGATCTACACGCTCGCCCCGGTGCTCGCCGCCGAAATGGGCGAGGCCTTCCCCGAACTCAATCGGGCCTTGCCGGTGATCGAGGAGACCTTGCGCGGCGAGGAAGAACGCTTCCAGCGCACGCTGGGCCGCGGCCTCACCCTGCTGGAAGAGGCGATCGCCGATCTTCCCGAAGGTGCGCCGCTTCCCGGCGAGACCGCCTTCAAGCTCTATGACACCTATGGCTTCCCCCTCGATCTGACCCAGGATGCGCTGCGCGCGCGGGGCCTGAGCGTGGACGAGGCCGGTTTCAACGCCTCCATGGAGCGCCAGCGCGCCGAAGCGCGTGCCCACTGGCAAGGTTCCGGCGATGCTGCCGGCGATGCGGTCTGGTTTGCCGTGCGCGACGTCACTGGGCCGAGCCGCTTTACCGGCTATGGCGAGACGTCCGGCGAGGGCGTGCTGAAAGCCATCATTGCCGAAGGCGGCATGCAGGATGGCTTGCAGGCGGGTGCGCGCGCCGAACTGGTCTTTGACAGCACACCCTTCTATGCCGAGTCCGGCGGTCAGGTCGGGGATGCAGGCGATATCCGCTTTGCCAATGGCGCCCGCTTCGTGGTCGAGGACGTGAAGAAGCGCGCGGGCGATGTCTTCGCCCATATCGGTGTACTGGAAAGCGGCGCGATCTCTGTGGGTGATGCGGCGGATCTGAACATCGATACGGCCCGCCGTGACCGCACCCGCTCCAACCACTCCGCGACGCACCTCATGCATTCGGCGCTGCGCAACGTGCTGGGTCCGCATGTGGCCCAGAAGGGCTCCTATGTCGGGCCGGACCGGCTGCGTTTTGACTTCTCGCACGGGCGCGCACTCAGCTCGGCTGACCTTGCTGCCATCGAGGCGGAAGTGAACGCCGTCGTGCGCCAGAACGACGAGACGGAAACGGCGGAGTCCACGCCCGAGGAAGCCATCGCCAAGGGCGCGCTCGCGCTCTTTGGAGAGAAGTATGGCGACCGCGTGCGCGTGCTCACCATCGGCCAAGCGCCCGGCGAGCCCGGAAAGGCCTATTCGGTGGAATTGTGCGGCGGCACCCATGTCCGCCGGACCGGTGACATTGCCCTGTTCAAGATTGTCGGCGAAAGCGCGGTCTCGGCTGGCGTGCGCCGTGTCGAGGCGCTGACCGGTGAGGCGGCGCGCGAATATCTCGAGCAGCAGGCAGGCATTGCCCGGGCTGCTGCCGATGCGCTCAAGGTGCCGGTTGGCGATCTCGAAAAGCGGCTTGCCACCCTGATGGACGAGCGCCGCAGGCTGGAGCGTGAGCTCAGCGAGGCCAAGACCAGACTCGCCATGGGTGGCGGCGGCGGGGCTGCGCCGCAGGCCGCCGAAGTCATCGGCAATCTGAAATTCACCGGGCGTATCGTCGAAGGCGTCGGCGGCAAGGAGCTGCGCGCCCTGGTCGATGCCGCCCGCGAGGAGATGGGCTCCGGCATCGCCGCCTTTGTCGGCATTGTCGATGGCAAGGCCGCTATCGCGGTCGGTGTGACCGAAGATCTCGCAGGCAGCGCAGCCGATGCGGTCGAGCTGGTGCGTGCCGGCTCTGCGGCTCTGGGCGGCAAGGGCGGCGGTGGCCGTCCTGATTTCGCGCAAGCCGGCGGCCCGGACGCTGACAAGGGTGAAGAGGCGCTCGCCGCGATCCGCGCCGTGCTTTCCGGCAAGTAGGAACACCGCGCACCGGCGCGCGCATGGCACCTGTCAGAATTGACAAGTCGCGTGCGCGCGCATATCACCCGCGCTTCCCTCGCGCTGGAGCCGGATGACGGCTCTGAATATCCATCCCACGGGACGATGCGTGAACCGCCGTGTTGCATTGCGAACGCCTTGTGAGGGAGCGTTTGCCGGGCCGCGTCACAAGAAGAGAGAACCATGTCGAAGCGTCATTCGCAGAAATACAAGATTGATCGCCGTATGGGCGAGAACATCTGGGGCCGTCCGAAATCCCCGATCAACAACCGCCCCTACGGCCCCGGCCAGCACGGCCAGCGCCGCAAGGGCAAGATGAGCGATTTCGGCCTCCAGCTGATGGCCAAGCAGAAGCTCAAGGGCTATTACGGCAACATCACCGAGAAGCAGTTCGCGCGCACCTATGAAGAGGCGCAGCGCCGCCGCGGCAACACCGCGGAAAACCTGATCGGTCTTCTCGAAAGCCGTCTGGATGCGGTCGTCTACCGCGCCAAGTTCGTGCCGACCGTGTTCGCCGCCCGCCAGTTCGTCAATCACGGCCACGTGATGGTGAACGGCAAGCGCGTCAACATCTCGTCCTACCAGGTGAAGCCGGGTGACGTGGTCGAAGTGCGCCAGAAATCGCGCAACATGGCCCTCGTGCTCGAAGCGCTCGACAGCGCCGAGCGTGAAGTGCCGGACTATATCGATCTCGATGCCAAGGCGATGAAAGCCACCTATACGCGCGTGCCGGAATTCTCCGACGTGCCGTATCCGGTGAAGATGGAACCGAACCTCGTGGTCGAGTTCTACGCGTCGTAAGGCGAAAATCGCATACCTGCAGAAGCGAAAAGCCCGCCGGCAAGTCTGGCGGGCTTTTTGTTTGCCTTCAGCTTGCAGTCATGTGGAATGGGGCAGGACATCAGGCGAACCACGAAGGGACACCCGATGAACACGCTCCGTCATGCCATCTCCGGCCTCGCCCTGGCGCTCGGCGTGAGCGCCTGTGTATCCGCGACGCCGGCCGGCCTGCCGGGCGAGCCGGAGCCGGTCTATGGCTCTTACCGGGCCGCCGACGGGTCGCTGCGGGTGCAGGTGGCATCCAATGGCTGCACTCGCGAAGAGAGCTTCGAGCCGGTCGTGATGATGGATTCGCGCACGCGCTGGTCATTCACGGTGGAGTTCAGGCGTCTGCAACCTGATCTGTGCCGGGCCTATCTGCCCGAAGGTGTGGAGCTGAGCTGGACGCTGGACGATCTCGGCCTGCCGCCCAGCGCTGCCGTGCGCGTCATCAACCGTGAAGTGCCGGCACCCCGGCCGAGGCGCTAGGCCGCCTCGACGCCCTTTTCTGCGAGCAGGGCTTTCAGTTCGCCGGTCTCGTACATTTCCTTGACGATGTCGCATCCGCCAATGAACTCGCCCTTCACATAGAGCTGCGGGATGGTCGGCCATTCGGAATAGACCTTCACGCCTTCGCGCACATCCATGTCTTCGAGGACGTTCACACTGTGAAACTCGACGCCCATGTGCTGCAGAACGCGCGAGACGAGCGAGGAAAACCCGCACTGGGGAAAGAGCGGTGTGCCCTTCATGAACAGCACGACATCGTGGCCTTCCACCGTATTGCGGATCGATTCAAGCGTGGCAGTGTCGGTCATGATGGGCGCTCCTTCGCGCGGGGTGAGTATGGGCGAGAGCTAGGAAGGCGGAGGCCTCCGGTCAAGCGGGCGCGTCAGGGCGCGCGGGTGACAAGCGCCAGAGCGTGCAACTCGCCGCCCATCCGCCCGCCGAGCGCATTATAGACCAGCTGGTGCTGCTTCACACGGGTAAGTCCCGCAAAGGCAGGCGAGACAACTGTCGCGCGATAGTGATCGCCATCCCCGGCCAGATCCTCGATCTCGACGCTCGCGCCGGGCAGGGCCTCAAGGATCAGGCGTTCAATGTCTCCAGCCTGCATGGGCATGAAAGTTTCTCCTGTTCGCCGCGCCGTGTGCCGCTAGACTTGGGTGAATGACGGCGAATCCGCAAGTCGCTCGTCCATCCGTCAGTCAGGGCAGGGGCCTCATCGACACATGAACACGATACGACATTTTCTCGCGCTGCCGGCGCTTGCCCTGGTTCTGGCCGCCTGCACGGCGCCCGAAGAGCCCGCCATCTCGCGCGAGGCGCAGGCGCTGGAAGACCTTCGCATCCTGTCGGCTGACGACATGCAGGGCCGCCTCGTGGGCACTGAGGGCAATGCGCGCGCGCGTGCCTATCTGGTCGAGCGCCTTACCGAGATCGGCGTTGAGCCGGTGTTTGAAAACTACGCCCAGTCCTTCACCTTCGAGCGCTCGCTGGACTTTCGTGATCCCGATGCGCCGCGCGAGACGATTGAGGCGATCAATCTGGTCGGCCGCATTGCAGGCACCAATCCCGGCGAGCACGTGATGGTGATCGGCGCGCACTACGACCATGTCGGCGTCGATGAGGACGGCAATATCTTCAACGGGGCCGATGACAATGCCTCGGGCACGGCAGGGCTGCTGGCGCTTGCGGCGGCCTTCATGGAAAATCCGCCGCAGAACGACGTGATCCTTGTGGCCTTTGACGCCGAGGAGGGTGGTCTTCGCGGGGCGCGCCATTTCGTGGCGAACCGCCCAGAGGGCTATGAATCCATTGGTTTCATGCTGAACATGGACATGATTGCCTATAGCGAGACCGACGATCTCTACGCGGTCGGCACCTGGCACTACCCCATTCTGGTGGATGTGGTGGCTGCGGCCTCTGAAGTCTCATCCATAAATCTGCGCACCGGTTATGACGAGCCGACCGACAATCCGCGCAATGACTGGACGATGCTCTCCGATCATGGCCCGTTCCATGCTGCCGGCATCGCCTTCCTCTACCTTGGTGTGGAGGATCACCAGCATTATCACCAGCCGAGCGATACTTATGAGAACATGACCCTGCCCTTCTTCGCAGGCGCTGTGGAGACGGTCATCGATGTCGCCCGCCGCGTCGATGCGATGCTGGGCGAGATCGCCGCAGCGCCTTCGCGCCAGCCCGAGGCAGTAGAGAAGTAAGTCCCGATGGGTCTGACGGTCGATCAACTCAACGACTTTGCCGTGCCGCTGGCGCGCACGCTCGGCATCATTGTGACCGAGGCGGGGCCGGAGCGTGTGGTCGCGGAAATGGAGGTGCGCGCCGACATCTGCACGCTCGGCGACACGCTGCATGGCGGGGCCATGATGAGCCTCGCCGACATTGCCGGGGCCATCGGTGCCTTCGTGTCTCTGCCGGAAGGGGCGGTGAGCACCACCACGACCGAGAGCAAGACGAACATGATCTCAAGCCCGCCTGTGGGCTCGAAGGTCATCGCGATTGCGACCCCGGTTCACAAGGGAAAGACCAGCCAGGTCTGGCAGACCCGGATCGAGCGGGAGGATGGCAAGCTCGTCTCGCTCACCACCCAGACCCAGCTCAACATGTGGCCGAAGGGCTAGACGGCCCTCTACGCGAAGGCCTGATGTCCTGTGATGGCGCGTCCCAGGATCAGGGCGTGGATATCGTGTGTGCCCTCATAGGTGTTGACGGTTTCGAGGTTCACCGCGTGGCGCAGCACGTGATATTCCTCCGCGATGCCGTTGCCGCCGTGAATGTCGCGTGCTTCGCGGGCGATTGAGAGCGCCTTGCCGCAATTATTGCGCTTCATCAGCGAGATGGCTTCGGGCACGAAGGCGCCCTGATCGATCAGGCGGCCGAGCTGGAGCGCGCCCAGTAGCCCCAGCGTGATCTCGGTCTGCATGTCGGCGAGCTTCTTCTGGACCAGCTGGGTGGCCGCGATCGGCTTGCCGAAGACGATGCGTTCGAGCGCATAGTCGCGCGCGGCGTGGAAGCAGAACTCTGCCGCCCCCATCGCGCCCCAGGAGATGCCGTAGCGCGCCTTGTTCAGGCACGAGAACGGCCCGCGCAGGCCCTTCACGCCCGGCAGGAGGGCGTCTTCGGACACCTTCACCTCGTCCAGCGAGATCGAGCCGGTGACCGAGGCACGAAGCGAGAGCTTGCCCTCGATCTTGGGCGTCTCGAAGCCTTGTGTGCCGCGCTCCACGATGAAGCCGCGTATCTCGCCATCAAGCTTGGCCCAGACGACCGCAAGGTCGGCGATGGGCGAGTTGGTGATCCACATTTTCGAGCCGTTGAGGACGTAGCCGCCTTCAACCTTCTTCGCGTTCGTGCGCATCGCGCCCGGATCAGACCCGCCATCGGCCTCGGTCAGGCCAAAGCAGCCCACAAACTCGCCTGAAGCCAGCTTGGGCAGGTATGTCTTGCGCTGGGCCTCCGAGCCGAAGGCGAAGATCGGGTACATGACCAGCGAGGACTGCACGCTCATCGCCGAGCGATAGCCCGAATCGACCGCCTCGACCTCGCGGGCAATCAGCCCGTAGGCGACATGGGAGAGGTCCGATCCGCCATAGGCCTCCGGCAGGGTCGCGCCCAGAAGGCCAAGCTCGCCCATCTCGGTCATGATCGCCCGGTCGAAATGCTCCTCGCGTGCCGCCTTCGTCACACGCGGCAGCAACGCCCCGCGCGCATAGCCGCGCGCGGTGTCGCGCACCATGCGCTCCTCCTCGGTCAGAAGCGTCTCAAGCTGCAACGCATCATCCCACTGAAAGGAAATTCCTGAGTGTGTCGAACGGTCGGCCGATGGCATCGTGTGGTCCCTCTGCAGCGTTTTTTACGCCGTGTGTGGTGTTTGCGGTTCCGGGTTTCCCAAGAAATGTTATAAAGATATATCTTTTATGGCTTGTGCTTCCAAGGCCGGAATTCCTATCGTCCGGTATCAGACAGACAGGGGACCCCGCATCGTGACAAAACCCGCCACTCTTGCTCAGAAAATCCTGGCGCGTGCCGCCGGGCGAGAGCATGTGGAGCCGGGTGAGATCGTCACGGTGAAAGTCGACCTGGCGATGGCCCATGACAGCTCGGGCCCGCGCCGCTGGCGTGCGCGTCTCGAAGCGCTGGGGACAGGGCTCTGGGACGCGGACCGCGTGGTCATCGTGTCGGACCATTATGTACCGGCCGTCGATGCGGAGAGCGCGTCTATCCTGAAAACCACGCGCGACTTTGCACGCGATTATGGTGTCCGGAACTTCTACGACATGCGCGGCATCTGCCATGTCATCCTGCCCGAGCACGGGCATTTGCGGCCCGGACTCTTCGTTGCGGGCGGCGATTCCCACACCACCAATGGCGGAGCGTTCGGTTGCTACGCCGCCGGGTTCGGCGCCACCGACATGACTGCCATCGCCGCAACCGGCGAGACCTGGACCAATGTTCCCCACACCATCCGGGTGGAGATAAGCGGAGCCCTGGGCGCTTACGTTTCTGCCAAGGACATCATGCTCGCGCTCTGCCGGGACCTAGGCATGGGCAATCATTTCAAGGCCATCGAGTTTGGCGGCGAGACCGTGCAGGCCATGGACATGGAAGCCCGCATGGTGCTGGCGAACATGACCGCAGAACTGGGCGGCGAGGTGGGGCTTGTCGAGCCGGACGCGGTTACGCTCGCCCATATCCGTTCGCATGGCGGTGAGATCGATGACAGCGAGATCATTCGCTGGCAATCGGATGAAGGCGCCCCTTATGAGAAGGTCTTCACGCTGGATGCCTCGCGCCTCGCCCCGCAGGTGGCGGCTCCCCACAGCCCGGCCAACTCCAGCGATGTGACGCGCCATGAGGGCGTCGAAATCCATCAGGCCTATATCGGCGCGTGTGTAGGCGCCAAGCTGTCCGACCTTCACATGGCCGCAAGCCTTCTTGAAGGGCGCAAGGTGGCACAAGGCGTGCGCCTGCTGGTCGCGCCTGCGTCTGCCAAGGTCACACAGGCCGCAGCGAAGGATGGCACGCTGGCCATTCTGGCCGATGCCGGGGCCGTTATGCTGCCTTCAGGCTGCGGGGCCTGCGCCGGCCTTGGCGCGGGGCTTCTGGCGGAGGGTGAGGTGTGCATCTCGTCCACCAACCGCAATTTCAAGGGACGGATGGGCCACAAGGACGCCGAGGTCTGGCTGGGGTCGCCCTTTACGGTTGCGGCCAGCGCCGTCACCGGACGGATCACCGATCCCCGCAAGCTGGCGTCTGAACGGAGCCGTGCGGCATGAACGGGGTGCAGACTGGACAGGCCTTTGTCTACGGGGACCGTATCGATACCGATGTGCTGGCCCCTGGCCATGCCATGAAGCTGGGGCCGGAAGGCCTCGCTCGCCATTGCCTGGAGGCTATTGATCCAGGCTTTTCTGCCCGCGTGAAGCCGGGCGATTTCCTGATCGCTGGCGAGGATTTCGGCATAGGCTCCAGCCGCGAGCAGGCAGCTATATCACTGAAGCGGCTGGGTATTGCCGCGATTTTCGCGCGTTCCTACGCCCGTATATTTTTCCGCAATGCCATCAATATCGGCCTGCCGGCTTACGTACTGGACCATCCGGGCTTTGCCGTCACTGGTGATGTCGTGAATTTCGACTGGGACACCGGCAAGCTGACCAATCCGGGCACGGGCGCGACGGCGACAGTCACCCCTATGCCCCACCATCTCAAGACCATGATCGAAGCGGGGGGGCTCATGGAGTCCCTTAAAGCACGCTTCGGCGCGAGGGAGCCAATATCATGAGCCTGAAAGCGCGCCTTGCGCAGAAACCGGCAGTCCTGGCTCCGGGAGTTTACGATGCGCTGTCTGCCCTGCTGGTCGAGCAGGCCGGTTTCGAAGCAGCCTATCTGTCGGGCGCATCCATCGCCTACACCGCGCTTGGCCGCCCCGATCTGGGCCTTGTCAGTGCCGAGGAGGTTGCTGGCGTCGTGCGGCGTATCCGCGAGCGTGTCTCGCTGCCGCTGATCGTCGATGCCGACACCGGTTTTGGCAATGCGCTCAACGTGCAGCGCACCATGATTACGTTTGAGCAGGCCGGAGCGAGCGCGATCCAGCTTGAAGACCAGCAATTGCCCAAACGCTGCGGGCATCTGGCTGGCAAGTCCCTGATTTCGACCGAAGAGATGGTGGGCAAGGTGCGCGCCGCTGCCGACGCACGCCGGTCAGAGGAGACGCTTATCATCGCGCGTACCGATGCCATCGCGGTGGAAGGCTTTGAAAGCGCGCTGGAAAGGGCCGAGGCCTATCGCGCCGCCGGTGCAGACCTGCTCTTTGTCGAAGCGCCGCGCTCTCAGGAGGAATTGCAGGCTATCGCCACCCGCTTTGCCGGGCGCATTCCCTTGCTGGCCAACATGGTGGAAGGCGGACGCACGCCTTTGCGCACGGCCGAGGAGCTGGAGGCCATCGGCTATCAGCTCGTCATCACGCCGGGCGCGATGGTGCGTGCGCTGACCTTCGCTGCGCAGGACTTCCTGCAAGGCCTGAAGCAGACCGGTTCCACCGCGGGATATCGCGGCAAGATGCTCGATTTTGACGGGCTCAACCGGGTGCTCGGGCTGGACGAGATGAAGGCGCTGGGCGCCGCCTACGATCCGGCGAGCCGCGACGCCGCCGAATAGGTGAGGGGGCGGCTAGCCCCCGGCCATTTCCTGCAGGCGTTCTATGACTGCACGCTGCCGGTTGAGAGCAGCGGCGCGGTCATCAATGCCGCCATCGGCCAGCGCGTTGGGCTGGGCGCCCTGTGCGCTCTCATAGGCGGGTGCATAGGCCGCGAAGGGCTGGCGGGAGAGAAGATTGGTCATCCCGGTCCGGCTGCGGGCACCGCGAAGTCCATCAAGGTCCAGTATCGCGTTGGCGTTCAGGCTTTCGCCCGATTGTGCCTCGGCCAACACCCGGCCATTCCAGTCGACAATCTGGCTCATTGCGTCGGTCGAAGCGGACGGGATGGGCGTTCCGGCAATTTCCGCAGAATTTGCCGAGATGACGTAGGCCATGTTCTCCACCGCCCGCGCGCGCTTGGCGATGTGCTTGGGCGTCAGCTCGGTGGAGCCGACCTCGCTGGTTGGGTGAAGCAGTATCTCTGCGCCCTTCATGGCATGCATGCGGGCGATTTCCGGGTAGAGGATTTCCTCGGACGCAACGGTGCCCAGAACGCCGATATCGGTCCGGGCGACCGGAAACACCGCGTCATAGCCGTAAATTTCCAGATAGGCATCCCAGACATCGAACGGGCTCGGCGTGTAGAGCGAGATCATGCGGCGATAGCGCAATATCTGATCGCCATTGGGAGCGAAGATCACATTCGCCTGAAAATAGAGGTCGGGGAAGTTGGTGTCGGTCTCATACGCGTTCACGCACAGATAGAGATTCTGGCTCTGCGCCATTGCAGCCATCGCCTCGTATTCAGGCCCGTCGATATCAATGGCGGCCTTGTCGCGCCACTGCGCCCGGCTTTCGCCCAGCGGAAAGCCGGTGATGAAGTATTCCGGCACGACGACCAGCTTCAGTTCAGTGCCGTTGAACGTGCGCAGGAAAGCTTTCGAGCTGGCGATCTGGGCCCGTGCCCGCCCGATGCTGGCCATCATGCGGGCGCGGGCAGACTCGCGGCTGGTGTCCTGATTGACTGCATCGCAGCGCATCTGGAGAGCGAGCGCTGAATATCGCTCGGCCTGTGCATGGGCGGCGGGGAGAAGGGCGGCTGCGCCGAGCGCTGCGGCTCCGCCAAGAATGTCACGCCGTGTGGTCATGGCCGAACTCCTTCAAACGATGGGCATTGCTCGCGTCCCAGTCCTTCAGGAACCGCTTGGGCGCCTGTTGGCGCCACACCTTGAACAGATTGCTGCGGGCCCAGTCCGCGTCGAACCGGTCAGGGCGCATCAGGACAAGTCCATAGGGCTTGTGATGGTCAGTGATGAAGAAGATTTCCGGCGCGGCCTCCATCAGGAAGTCGCGTTCTTCCGGCGCAACCTTGAAGACCGGCGCATCGGCGTAGTCCTGTGGTGACCACCAGGTCCAGAGCTTGCCATGGGCTTTCAGGCCCGGATTGCCCCAGGAAATGCTGTCCTCAACCTTTGGCAGGTCCAGCGCGAGGGCAAAGGCGCGCAGATCGTCCCAGCCGGTCATGACCGTCATGGAGCCGCCTGCGAGAATGCCTGTGCGATCTCATCCGCACGCCCGCACCAGACCTGCTCATCGCCAGCGAGCGCTACCAGCATCTCGCGCAAGGCCCAGACCCGGAAGGGCTGCCCGGCAACAAAAGGTGTCAGGGTAAAGCCGAGTACGCCCGCGCCGCGCGCCGCGCTTTCGGCGATCAGGAAATCCTTCGCCTCGATGATCTGGTCACGCCAGAGCGCCTCGCTCTGATGGCGCTCGATCAGCAATTTGAAGTCCTCCAGCTCGTTATGCACCGGCAGGGCGGTGAGGGGTCCGCTTTCGGTACGCAAGGCAACCGGCACCTGATCGGTTTCCCAGTCCAGCGTGCGGGTAAAGCCGTGTGCGGTGAGAAGGTCAGGTGTCGCAAAGCTCTGCTGGCGCGCCGGGCTCATCCAGCTGACGGGATTGAGGCCTGCACCGTCAAAGGCACGCCGCACCGCCTCGATGCGCCGGTTTTCCTCATCCCTTTCCAGTCCCGACCAGTGGATGGCATCGCCATTGAGGCCCGCTGCCGCAATCTCGTGTCCACCTTCGGCAATGGCGTCCACCAGCGGACGGGCGCGCGCGATCAGGTCGGCGCTGACCGGGAAGGTCGCCTTCAGGCCAGCCTGTTTCAGAGCGTCCAGAATGCGGAATACGCCAACCCGGTTACCGTAGTCGCGGCTGGTGAAATGGCGAAGATCCGGCCAGGGCGTGACCATGCCCGCAGGATGGCGAAAGGGGGAGTTCGCCGGGTTTATCGGATGGAACTCGCAATTGACGACAATCATCACGGCGAGCGCCTTCCCATTGGCAAGGCGTACCGGTGCCCGGTCCTTCGCCAGTTGCCAGTCATGGCGGTCCATGTCCTGTCCATGCCCGCGCCGGGGATATTCCAGATAGCTGGAAGGAAGCGTCATTCGGCCAGCTCCTCCCGGCGCTCCGCCGTCCAGAGCATCAGGAAGTCTCGCCCGACTGAGAAAGTCTGCCCCTCGATCCGGCCGTCGGGCATCAGCCGGCCCGAATGGAGATAGGGCCCGCTTGAATCCTCGGTTACGGCGGTAAAGGCGGTGGTGCCATTCCTTTCGGCGTGGCGGGCAGCGCCAAAGGCGGAGCCGTAAAATTCACCGTCCAGCGTTCCATTCTCTTCGGGAGACAGCACCATCGTCGTGGCGCTGGGCGGCGCATCGGCGCTGAAATACAGGGCCACGTCCCAAATGCCTTCAAGACCTGCAGGAGCAGCCTGCAGGGCTAGCGCGGTGAGGCTTGCGATGATCATGTGCTCGCTCCTTCAAAGCCGGTTCCGCCAGTTGCGCACCCTCTGGAGGCAATATCGGCTTGCGTCTGGTCCCAGCAATTCTCGCGGTAGAAGCCGGCAATCTCGCGCGCGGTCGTGAACCAGACATTGTCCCTGTGCCCGGCAATGTGAGCAAGGGCCGCCTCGAAAGCGCGCAGGCGGTGGGGCTGGCTCACCAGATAGGCGTGAAGCGGGATGCACATGACGGTGCCGGAGCGTTCGCCCTCTTCGAGCAACTGGTCGAACTGGCGCTTGAGAATGTCGGCATTACGCCACGGGTCCATCGCCAGTGCGCCATAGGTGATGACGTCATTCACCTCCAGCGAATAGGGCATGGAGACGAGCTTGCCGGTTTTCGTCTTCACCGGCTGGGGCTGGTCATCCTGGAACAGGTCGCACGTGTACCAGAAATCGTGCTCGGCAATCAGGTCGAGCGTGCGCGGCGTATGGGTGAGGGCAGGGGCAAGATAGCCGCGGATGCGCTGTCCGGTCGCCGCCTCCACCGTGCGGATGGAATCGGCCAGCACGGCGCGCTCCTGCGCCTCGTCCATCTCGTAGGAATAGCGGGTATTGTAGATGCCGTGGGAGAAGAACTCCCAGTCGCGCGCGGCGCACGCCTCGATGATTTCCGGGCAATGGTCGCACATGGCGACATTCAGGCTGACCGAGCCGCGAAGCGCGTGGCGGTCCAGCATTTCCATCAGCCGCCAGTGGCCGACCCTGTTGCCGTAATCGCGCTGGGAATAGCCGGTGACGTCCGGGGACGGGCGCGGCCAGCCGGGGCGCTTGGGGTTCTTCGGCGGGTCAAACTCGTAGAACTCGATGTTCGGCGCGATCCAGAAGGCGAGTTTCTTTTCCCCCGGCCAGACGATTTTCGGCCGGTCACGATAGGGCCAGTAGTCGTAGAGATTGGGGTCGGGCGCGCTCATCCCTGATAGCCTGCAATCCAGTCATCAACCTCGCTGACCTCGACCACATCGGCGTATTTCAGTTGCAGGTCGGTGAGGTTTGCAAAGTGATAGCTCTCATGCTTGTCGGCGACGCATTCCATAGGGATGATCGTGCGATAGCCGTGCGAGAGTGCATCGACGGCGGTTGCCCGCACACAGCCCGAGGTCGACCCGCCGGTGATCACCACCGTGTCGACGCGGTGCCAGGTCAGAAAGCTTGCCAGCGGAGTTTCGAAGAACGCGCTCGGCATACGCTTGGTGTAGACGGCATCGACCGTCCGGTCGATCTCCACCCGGTCATCGAAGGCGTGACGCTCAGACCCATACTTGATGTTCTGCAGGCTGTCCGGCGTATCGGTGCGGGTGCCCCAGATGCCGGCATCGGCGGCATTGTCCATGTAGGCTACATGGGTCCAGACAACCGGCAGGCCTTTTGCCCGCGCCGCCTTCGAAATGCGGTTCACATGGGTGAGCTGGTCAGGGTCGGTCACATAGGCCGTCTTCGGAAACAGGTCCGGCCGGGTATAGGCCTTTTGCGGATCGACATTGATGATGGCGAGCTTGCTGCCAAACCCGAAACGGGCGCGGGCAGGGTTCGCACGCACCTCCTCGAACAGTTCGCGGGCGGTCTTGTCAGACCGGATCATGGTCGGTTCAAAGCGTTGGGTCATGGCTGTCCTGGCGCGTGCTCGATGCGGTCGTAGATATTGGGAATGCCGCCGGGCGGAGCGAACGCGGCAATACCGTCATCACTGTAGTGCCCGGCCTCGCCGTGGGTGAAGAGGTCAGGCGCGATGGTGAAGCGCGCCGTGATGACAAGCTCCCGCCCGGAACGGCTGGAGACTACCCGGCAGGCGCCATCATCTATCTCGCCGGCATAGCCCGTCTCGCTGGCCTGCCAGTAGAAATCGCAACCGGGATCAGAGCGTTCGAGGTCTTCGGGTGACAGCGCCTGAAGGCTTGCAAGGCGCGCCTCGGCACTGGCAAATCGCTCCGGCTCGGCAAGCGTGTAGACCCCCATGCGCACGCGGCCGTCCGCGCCGGGCGCGTCTTCGAACGCATAGACACGCTGGCGGTAGATATCGCCGTCAG
>NZ_JBQLZR010000019.1:0-1267 GCF_052168375.1 Glycocaulis sp. | reverse complement strand
GGGCGCTCCGGCCCGCAGGCCTCGCGCACCCCCTCGAGAGTGCGGCCGAAGCCCCCCGGCCGGGCGCGGGAGCGTGGGTTGTAGAAGGCCATGGCGAAATCGGCCTCGGCGGCCAGCCGCGCTGCGCCCAGCGCTTCGGGTGCCAGTTCCCAGGCAAGATAAAAGCGCGCGAGATTCAAGAGCTCACGGGGCTCGCCGCCGGACGCCCTTTGCAAGGCGCGCGTCAAGGCCGGCTGAAACTCGTCTCCGCCCCGCCACGCAACCAGATCGGCAAAGCCGGGCGATGTCGGCAGGGCTGCGCCTGCTGCTGCCACAGCATTGCCGGAACGCGACAGGGTCAGTCCGCCCGGACGGGTCAGCTCCGCTCCGCTTTCATGCACGAACAGCTCCAGATCGTCGGCCAGAGGCTGGATCGCGACACCCTGAACGGATGGCAGAATATTGGCCTCGACCATGCGGTAGGGCAGGACCACGCCGCTCTTTTCACCATCGGCGGTCAGGACAAGAAGCGTGTCGCCCAGCACAGGGTCTTCGACCCGCAGGGCCGAGCGGGTGCCCTCCATCGCGATGCGCACGCGGGCCGGTTCGCCAGGCGGTGTCTCGCGGATCAGGACGACGGGCCGCGGCGGCTGATCGACGGAATCGCGCAAGGCAATCGTCCAGGTCGAACCGGCCGCCACCGGATCAGGCAGGCTGGCTTCAGGGGCCTCGATACGCAGCGCGACATGATCTGTACCGCGAACGGTCTGGAAGCCCCCAACATGGCGGCGCGGCGCCTGCGATAACTCAGAAAGATCAAGTTCGGCGGCAGCGTCAAACACCAGCCACACGGCATCTGGACGGCGGAAGACGGCGAGGCCCGGAAGGCTCGCCCATTCGAAATGCAAAAGCACATCATTGCCGCTGCGCGTCATGCGGACGCGGACGATACCGCCTTCGGGCACCGGATCAGGGCGGACAATGACAGGCGGTGCTTCCGGCTCGGCGGGGGCCTCCGCTTCCTGAGGCGCTTGTTCAGGCGCTTCCTCTTCGAGTCCGCCGAGCGCAGCCAGCAACGCGTCAGCAGAGACATGGCCTTCCGGCAGGATGTCGAGCACGACCCGGCGGCCGTCTTCATCATCCCAGACCCGCGCAGTAGCGCCGTCTTCGAAAAGGAGCGAGACCGAGAGGCCGGTCTCCTCCGGCGCTGCACGGATCATCTCGACCAGCCGTGGCGGGCTGGCAGACAGCGACCGCAAATCGACCTCGCCCGGTGCATCGAAGCGCA
>NZ_JBQLZR010000018.1:0-1722 GCF_052168375.1 Glycocaulis sp. | reverse complement strand
GGCGCAAGGTGAGAACACCGTGAATGTCGGTTTCGACGCGGATCGGATCCGCGTCGCTGGCGTGGATGTCTAGAGGCATGGGGGAGAGGCCTTTATGGCTCTTTGTGGCAGCATGAATATCGCGCTAACCGTGCTAGGCGCAGATTGTTGCCAAATCGTGGCACACGCGGCGCAAGTCTCACTTGCAAAAATGCATGAGCAGGCCTGCCTGCATTGACGCGGCGCTGTGCGCGGCCCATAGCAGGGCCAGACCCTATCCCTGCCTCTCGCCGCCGGAGCCTGCATGAGCATTCATTTTCATAAAGCTGACCTGCCTGACGGTCTTGATCTGGGGCGGCAGGTTGCGGTGGACACCGAAACGCTCGGTCTGTCCCTGGTGCGTGACCGGCTCTGCCTGGTCCAGCTTTCTGCCGGTGATGGCGATGCGCATATCGTCCAGCTGGACCGGTCGTCCTATGACTGCCCGAACCTGAAGCGGCTTCTGGCGGACGAAAGTGTCGAGAAGATCCTGCATTTTGCGCGTTTTGATGTGGCGATGATCGCGCGTGACCTTGGCGTCACCTTGCGCCCGGTCTTCTGCACCAAGATCGCCTCCAAGCTGGCGCGCACCTATACCGACCGGCACGGGCTGAAGGATGTTGCGCGCGAGATTGCAGGCGTGGAGCTTTCCAAGCAGCAGCAGAGCTCTGACTGGGGCGCGGACGAGATCAACGAGGCGCAGCTCAAATACGCCGCCGATGACGTGCTCTATCTTCACCAGATCCGCGACGGTCTCGAAGCCATGCTGGTGCGTGAGGGCCGCATGGAGATGGCAAAGGCCTGCTTCAGCTTCCTGCCGACGCGCGCCGCGCTGGATCTGGCGGGCTGGGCCGAGGCTGACATTTTTGCGCATAGCTAGGCGGTGCCGGTCACTGTCCTGGCCCGTCCATGCCTTGAAATAGCCGCGCAGGGCGTCCACAAGGGCGGGCGGGGGAAGTAGCGGGCGCACCGGATGAACACGCTGACATTTGCCGCCGCCGAGCCATCGGCAAGCCGGGCCGTTTCTGCGGCCCGCACGCGGGCGCGTATCGTGCGCAATCTGCGCATCGTGTTCGCCGTGCTGATCGTGCTGCTGGCGGGTAATGTGCTCCTGCAATCCATCCTGTCGGGCAATGGCGCGCGGCCCAACCCGGATGCCATTGCCGGCACGGGCGAGCGCATCATCAATCCGCGCTTTACCGGGCGCGATGCCAGTGGCAGCCCGTTCGTGCTGACGGCAGATTCGGCTGTCCGGCGCATGGTGGGGCTTGGCAATCTCACCGATCTGGAAAACCCGCGCATCGATTCCGAATTGCTGTTCGGTCAGGCAGAGCGCCCTGACGCCTCCGAAATCCTGTCGCGTATCGGCGTCTATGATGACCGCACGCGCATATTGCGCATGACCGACACGGTTCGCTTCTCGACAGGCTCGGGCTACAGGTTCCAGACCGATGGTGCATCGGTAAACCTTGCGCGTGGCCTGATTTCCGGCGACCAGCCGGTCGAGGGGCAGGCGCCGTGGGGCGCCGTGCAGGCGAACGGGTTTGAATTGTATGAGGAAGGCGCGCGTTTGCGCTTTACCGGTGGCGTGGTGACGCGCTTTTATGTCGGCGGCGCGGACAGGTCGCCCGAGGAGGACTGATGAAGCTGATACAGGCGGCTACCCGGCTCGCAGGCGCGGCGTTGATGGCTGGCATGATGCTG
>NZ_JBQLZR010000017.1:0-2679 GCF_052168375.1 Glycocaulis sp. | reverse complement strand
AGCGTTTCACCAAATGCAAAGCCTGCGGTTCCATCCCCCCTCCTTCTATGGGCCCGAAGGCGGCGGGCCGATCGCGCGGCTTCCGGCCATGCTCGCCGCCATCACCGATCTCGAGGGCCGTCATACCGGCACCCATCGCACCTGGCTGCGGCCGGACGGGAGCGCCAAGGCCGATGTCGACACACCGCGGCGCGCGATGGGCACTTTGCTCGGGAACGGCGTGCGGTTCGGCGCGCCCGCAGACGTGCTCATCGCGGGCGAGGGGATCGAGACGGTTCTTTCCGTGCGCTCGGCCCTGCCCGAAATACCCGCCCTTGCGGCTCTGTCGTCGGGACACCTGGCCGCCATCCGGTTTCCCGCTGGCCTGCGGCGGCTCTACGTCTTGCGCGACCGTGATCCCGCAGGCGCGGCAGCAAGGGATCGACTGGAGGCGCGTGCAGCCGAGACCGGGATCGAGGCGGTGACTCTCACGCCGCGACTGGGCGACTTCAACGATGATCTCCGGCGGTATGGTCTGGCGGCTTTGCAAGCGCGGTTGCGGCTTCATCTCCACGTCGAGGATGCCGCTCGTTCCGTGCCGGTGTGACAGGGCGGCAATCGGGCTGGCGCTGTACGGCTCACAGCATCGTTTTCGCAGGGGCATCCCGCGCGGTTCCCATCCACAGGAAAGGCCGGCGCGCACGGCCTTCTCAGAGGGCAGGAGGCCCACAATCGGGACGGCCCGGCAATGGCCGCGCTCCGGCTATTTTCCGCCGCGCCCCGTTGGGGCGCTTTGCATCGCGAGGCAAAATAGCCGGGCTTGGCCATCAAGGCCCTCGCGAAAGGCTCGGGCTGCCCGGCCGCGCCGCCCGTGGGCGCGTTCCTGCCACAAAGGCCGCGTGTGGCGCGCGGCTCCCCCGAGGAAGGAACCCGCAGATGACCCTCGATCCCGAAACCGATGCCCACGAGCCGCATCACAGCACGTCCTCGACCGCCCATGTCCTGACCGAACTCCAGCTCTACGGCTGGCGCCCCTACGAAGATGAACCCGACCTGCGTCCCTTGCCCGAGGGCAGCCAGATCGCCGGTGCCGTCGCCGATATCCTCGACGCCCTCGTCGCGACGCTGGGTGAAACGCGCCTAGAGCCCGATCTCGACGAACTGCTCTGGGGCGCGGTCAACCTCTTTCATCGCGCGCTGGCGCGGGCCGAACGTGAACTCGACGACAACGAACAGGCGCAGCGCCGCCTGCAGCGGGAACAGGATGGCTCGGAGGTGAAATCCCTCGAACTCGAACGCCTCGTGGCCGAGGGGCAGAGCATGGTCGAACGGCGCACAGCGCTGGAACTCTTTCGTGACCTCGCCGCCGAGGGCTTCGAGCATCACCTCGGCAAACCCTGGCATCCCCGGACCGGCTCGCGCGTCAGCCATCGCAACCTGACCGCCGCGATGATCGACAGCCGGGATTTTCTCGCCGCCCGCCGCCGGGCCGAGGCGCAGCTGCTTCTGCCCGAAGGCCCCAAGGTGGCCGTGACCGGCGGGGCGGATTTCAACGATCACCGCGTGATCTGGGCGCGGCTCGACCGGGTCCATGCCAAGCACCCGGACATGGTGCTGCTCCACGGCGGTTCACCCAAAGGGGCGGAGCTCATCGCCTCCCGCTGGGCCGACAACCGCAAGGTGCCCCAGGTCGCCTTCCGGCCCGACTGGACCAAGCACGGCCGTTCGGCCCCGTTCAAGCGCAACGACGCGATGCTGGATGTCCTGCCGATCGGTGTGCTCGTCTTTCCCGGCACCGGGATCCAGGAGAACCTCGCAGACAAGGCCCGCAAGCTGGGCATTCCGGTCCTGAAGCATAAGAATAGCGCTTAGATCACGTCTTTAGAGCCGCGAGACTTGCATGTTCGACAACAAGTAGCCAGCCCATGAGTTGCTTCTCTCGAGAACTATGCGATTGGCGCTTCGCTTTTCTCGCCAAGGCCGAAACCTTTCAGCATCCAAATGGTCGATTTTGCTGGAAGAAGTTTTTTCTTTCCGGCGAGTCCCCTGAGGTCACCATAGGGGTTCTTACCAGTTTCTTGTTTCACGAACTCCCCCAAATCACTCATGTATTGCAGGGCATAATATATTGCCTCTCGACGGGTTGGATCTGTTGTCTTCTTTCCGTGGATGAGCTTGTTTCTTATGTCCTGAGCTTTCGTTAAATTGGATTTGGCATCGGCAGGGATGCCTTTGGAGAAGATGTTCTTGAAGACCGCCGCATATTTTTCGGCAGTGAAGTGTTGCTTCTGAAGTTCACTATCAACTTTCTCCGAGGCGCAATCGTGTATTCGAATAAGCCCGCATTTAAGGGCGCGGTGATGCCCCTCTTCAAGCTTCATAAAGCAGTATGCCAAAGCAATTTCGTAATTTTTTCCATCGGCCAGTAGCGGCTCCAGCTTTCCCAAATAATTCTTCACATCCCCGTCGAGACCGTCGTAGATGGCTTTCAGGCCTTTGTAACTCTTGGGTACTGGCATCTTAATCCATTCCAATCACGAGTTGGTTAGTCCGTGTCCATGGGCGAGCAACAAGCATCGAAATGTCGCGCTGCATGTGAGTCTACACTAATCTCCTGAGTTCGCTCGGCAACGTCTATCGTCAGCAACGCTCTGCTGATTAGCACGGCAAGGCTTGACCGAAACACAATGTAGCATCACC
>NZ_JBQLZR010000016.1:0-5905 GCF_052168375.1 Glycocaulis sp. | reverse complement strand
GGCCGACCGCGAGGAGCAACTTATCCGGCGCGGGCGCTATGCCGAGTTCAACCTGCTCTACGACCGGGGCACGAAATTCGGGCTCGAGACCGGCGGAAACGTGACCTCGATCCTCTCGTCCATGCCGCCAGAAGCGAAATGGCCGTAAGGATTTAGCCGATCAGGCCACGCTGCGCAGCCATGATGCCGGCATAGAAGGACACAGCCATCGCCGCGCCGAGAATGAGGATGCGCACAGCCCACTGGCTGACCCTGCGCATCATCTCGGCGCGCTGCGCCTCGCGCACCCTGAAATCAACGAAGCCCGCCACACCTGCAGAGCTGCGTTCGGCGCGAAAGTCCGGCTTGTCGGCGCCGGCAGCATAAACGCCGAGCCGGGCCATGAGGTCGACGACCATGCGCGCCACCACCTCGTCCTCGACAAGCAATTCATAGCGCGCACCGCGCGGTGCGCCGACGATGCGCGCGTACTCTTCCGCCTCGCTGTCCGATGGCCCCATCAGCACAAGGCGGGCAAGGAACTCGGCCAGCGGCGCGCGTTCCAGCATGGCCTTGCGGTCGGCGCCCCCCGGCAGGGTGCGCGGCAGGTCATGGCCGGTCAGCATGTATTCGCTCAGCTTGCGCAGGCGCCAGGCGGCGGCCTCCGGCGCCAGCTCACGCGCATGGGACGGCGAGACGCCTTGCGGCCCGGCGGCGGGGCGTGCGCGCCCCTGAACCGGGCGCCGGCCGGACTTGTACTTCACGAACGGGCCAAGGATCGAGCCGCGGAAAGTCTCGGCGCAGATGTCAAACGCGGCACGCGCCACATCGACCGCCTTGCGGTAGCCGACCTCGGTCAGCGCCGGATCGGTGACAAGAAGCCGGTCCGCGGTTGCAAGCCTGGACGCCGCCGTTTTGAGCTTGCCGCGAATTTCCTCGCGCCGCGCTTCGGCGTCTGGCGGCAAGGGGGCGAGCGCAGTGCTTTCCTCCCCCACAACATATTCTTCACCCAGCCGGGCATTGAGCTGTCGGCGCAGCGCCTCGTCGGTTTCCGACCAAAGCGAGTGGAGGACGGCATCGAACGGGTTGTCGCGGTCTGCCGGCCAGGTTTCCCGCCGCCAGCGCCCCATGACGAGCATCCAGGGCGAACGGCCATTGGCGAGGCGGGAATTGAGGTCGCGGGCGAACTCGGTCTTCACACTGTCGGCCAGCGCCGCATAGTGCATTTCCACATAGTCCATCAGCAGGACACACGACCACATGGCAAAGCGGTCAGAGCCGATCGGCTCGCCATCTGGCGGCTGGATGGACTGGGAGGCATCCGGCGTTGCCGGCGGCATCAGCCAGTCGAGGCTTGGCTTGCGCACGATTGTGGCGAGCGGATTGCCGACCTGCTGGTAGAGATCAGCCAGCGCCAGGCGCGGCCCGTCGGGCAGGCTGCCGGCCCCGCGCCCGCCAAGGCTTTGTGTCACGGCCACCCGCACCTGATGGCGCAGCACCAGCTCACGCGTCACATGTTCATTGGCCTTTACGCTGCCAATCTCGCCACGGCGCTGCTGCAGGAAGCGATCAACCGCATCATAGTCGTGCAGCTGCAATTGCTCGTCATAGAGCCCGGAGCCGATGCGGTACTGGAAGCGGCGGGAGAAGACGTCCATCAGGCGCTCCCCTGCGCTCTCGCCATCGCCAGAAGATCCTCACGGGTCGGCATGAAGTCGGCCTCGGCCCAGCTGGCCTCGAGGAAACGCATCATGCGGCCAAGCTCCGGGCCGCGGGCGTGTCCCGCAGCCAGAAGGTCAGCCGCTTTCAGGGGAAATACCGGGCGCTGCCAGCGGCTGACCGCATCAAGGTCACGCAAAAGCTCGTCCTTGCGTCCTTCACCGCGCGCCGCAGCGAGCATGAGCTGATCCTCGACCGCCTGACGGCCCTGCGCATAGAGAGCCGCGCGCATGGCCTTGCGGTCCATGCCCGGATGCACGCCGCTGCGAAGGCTGGCAGCATGCAGCCGCGCCTTTTCGGCGTTTGACACCTTCATGGTGTCACAGAGCGCGTCTACCCTCATAGCGTCTCCCCCCGCCAGGAGCGCCGCCACCCGCAAGAGCGGATCGGCCGGCCAGGATTCCTGAGCGTTCAGGGAGTTTAGGCTTAAGAAAACCTTCAAGTCGATACGTTCCGGTAACACTTCGTTAAGAACGTTGCCTTCCTGCATCGCCTCAAGGGCGGGTGCAGGGTCGGGCGCGCCCAGCAGCTTCTTCAATTCCATCCACACCCGCTCGGCGGATAATTGCTGCAATCCGGCACGCAATTCGATGCAGGCGGCATGACCCGCCGGATCAAGGGGCAGGCGGCCATACCAGGCGTGAAACCGGTAAAAACGCAGGATGCGCAGATAGTCTTCACGAATGCGAGCGTGCGGATCACCGATAAAGCGCACACGCCCGTCAAGCGCATCTGCAATGCCGCCTGCAGGATCAAACAACACGCCGTCGCGCGCCGCATAGATGGCGTTCAGGCGGAAATCGCGCCGCGCCGCATCCTCATGCCAGTCCGTGGAGAAAGACACTTCCGCGCGGCGTCCGTCGGTGACGACATCGCGACGCAAGGTCGTGATCTCGAAGCCGCGCCGGTCCACCACCGCCGTGATGGTGCCATGGTCGAATCCGGTCGCGACAGCGCGAATACCCGCCGCTTCAAGCGCGGCCATGGTCTTTTGCGGCTCAAGAATGGTCGCAATGTCGATATCGCTGACAGACCGGCCCATCAGTGCATTGCGTACACAGCCGCCGACATAGCGTGCGCCATCAGGCGCTGCAGAAAGAAGCGCGTCCATCACCGCCAGACCGGCAGGGTCGGCCAGCCAGTCATGGCGGGCCGGGTCTAGTCGCTCTGGCGTGTCCATAAGGCTGCCTAGCGTCCGTCAGGCGGATCAATGCGGCCAGGCACTACGCGCCCATCTTCCAGCGTCGGCGGATGGAACTGGCCGGTCTGCGCCGAACCTCCAAACACGCCGCCCAGCGCCAGGGCCAGAATGCCGGTAATGGCAAGACCTGCACCCACCAGTGCCAGCACCTGCAAGGGCGGCGGCGGCAGGCCATCGGCTCCGGTCTGTGCGTCAGCGCCTTGGGCGCTGCGCCGCGACATCGCTGCGCGTATGCCGCGCCAGGTGTAGTAGCCGGCAAAGGGCAGAAGGAAGAGGATTGCTATGGTGAGTAGAAAGCGCATGTGACAACCAAACCCTTCAGCTCAGCGCGTTGAACCGGTCTGCCAGTGCCTTGAGCAAACCCGCCGTGGCACCCCAGATATAACGCCCTTCATGCGGCATGGCGTAGTAGCGCCGCAGCTGGCCCGCAAACATGCGCTCTTCCAGCACATGGTTGGCGGGATTCATCAGAAAGTCGAACGGTGTTTCAAATATTTCCGCAACCTCGCCCGGATCGGCACGCAGACGCGTGTCGGGCTGCATGATGCCGACAAAGGGCGTGATCTGAAATCCCGTGACCGTTTCATACGGGTCGAAGCGGCCAATGATCTGCACCCGGTCCGGCGAAAGTCCGATCTCTTCCTCGCATTCCCGCAAGGCTGCATCGACCGGGCTCTCGCCCGCATTGAGACGTCCGCCGGGAAAGCTGATCTGGCCAGCATGGGCTGAGAGATGATCTGCGCGGCGCGTGAATACCACGCTGAGGCCTGTCTTGCGCACCACCAGAGGTGCCAGCACCGCAGCAGGGCGCAAGGTGCGTCCTGTCGGGGACGGTGTGCCGTTAAGGTCGCCATCGCCGCGCACCGGCTGTGGCGGCGGTCCTTCTACAGGGTCCAGCGCGCGGCTGAGACGTTCAACCAGCGCGTCTACCGCAAAGGGATCGTCCAGCATCATGCCTGTTCCAGCGGCACGAAGACGCCGTCGCTCCAGACGCCCAGAGCGGTCTTGCCATCCGGCGCCGGGCCTTCCACGGCGAGGCTTGCCAGCTCGTAATAGACCGGGCGCGTAAGAAGGGCCTCCAGCCGCCCGCGCACACCCACATAGGGCTCCGGCTCACCATCCTCGCCAAAGGCGATACGCAGCGGGTGCTGCGGCCCCGCCAGCACGGTCTCGTCATGGTCGGTGGTAAAGACCAGCTTCTGGTCACGCCCCTCCCCCATCACATCCACCCGCACGGCCAGGAAATGCCCGGCCTCGACATGGATCCGGATCTTCTCGGCGGGGGTCACCAGATAGGTTTCGCCGTCCTCGTCCTTTCGCAGAATGCGCGCAAACAGGCGCACCAGCGCAGGGCGGGCGATGCGGGTGCCTTCATGCCACCAGCTGCCATCGCGGCGGATGACCATGTCCATCTCGCCGCAATAATCCGGGTGCCAGCGCTCGACCGGGGGCAAGCCCTTGCCGGAATCGCGCGCAGCCTCCAGCAGGGACTGCATTGCATCACCGTTCGTGCGCTGTGACCCCATGGACACCTCAAGCTAGAGCGGGGCATGCTGCGCCACCGGGGGCAACAGCAATGCGAACAAGGGACATAGGCTCATGACCTTGCCAAAGGAAGATGTCACCCAGCTGGCCGCGAGCGCCGATGCCGCTACCGCGCGCCTCGCCGAGGTGCGCAATTCCATCGCCCGCTCCATCTTCGGCCTCGAAGAGGTGGTTGAGCAAGCCCTGTGCGTGCTCCTGGCTGGCGGTCACGGCCTTCTGGTCGGTGCGCCGGGCCTCGCCAAGACACGCCTCGTCCACACGCTGGCGGTTGTTACCGGACTTGATGACAAGCGCGTCCAGTTCACGCCCGACCTGATGCCGGCAGACATTCTCGGCTCGGAAGTGCTGGAAGAGGATGCCACCGGAAAGCGCAGCTTCCGCTTCATCCCCGGCCCCGTCTTTACCCGCCTGCTAATGGCCGACGAGATCAACCGCGCGAGCCCGCGCACGCAGGCTGCCCTTCTGCAGGCCATGCAGGAAGGCTTCGTGACGATTGCCGGGGTGCGCCATGATCTGCCGAGGCCCTTCCATGTGCTCGCCACGCAAAACCCGATCGAGCAGGAAGGCACCTACCCGCTTCCCGAAGCGCAGCTGGACCGCTTTACCCTGCAGATCGACGTGCCCTACCCGACGCGCGAGGCAGAGCGTGCCATCCTGATCGCCACCACGGGCAGCCAGGAAGATGCCGCCGTGCCGGTGCTCGACACCGGCGAACTGACCCGGCTTCAGGCGCTTGTCCGGGCCATGCCTGTCGGCGAGCAGACGCTGAATGCCATTCTGGACCTTCTGGCGCGCGCCCGCCCGGACGGTTCAGCCGACGCGGAAGTCTCTGAAGCCGTCGCCTGGGGTCCCGGCCCGCGGGCCGGACAGGCCCTGATGCTGGCTGTGCGCGCCCGCGCTCTGCTGCAAGGACGTCTGGCCCCCTCCACCGAAGATGTCGCGGCGCTGGCAGGCCCGGTCCTCAAGCACCGCATGGCACTGACATTTGCCGCTCGTGCGGACGGCCTCAATGTCGACCGGCTGATCGCCCGCCTGGCTGCCGAGGCGGCCTGACGGGCGCTGGCATGTTCGTTGACTCCGAAAATCGCCTTCACCTTCCTCCCCCGTTCACGGGGGAGGTGTCAGCGCAGCTGACGGAGGGGGGATAAATGCGTGAGACACAGTCACGTTCCCGACCGCTGGCCCGGCTACTGCGACGAAAGCTGACCGACGCGGAAACCATACTGTGGTCACGGCTTCGCGGCGCCCAGATCAAAGGCTGGCGGTTCCGCCGCCAGCACCCGGTCGGCCCCTACATAGCTGATTTCGCCTGCGTCAAGGCACAGCGGATTGTCGAGGTCGATGGCGCGACCCACTCCAGCCGCCGCGAACAAGCCCATGACACAAACCGGACGGCCTACATGCAAGGCCTTGGCTGGCGTGTCCTGCGCGTCTGGAACACAGACATCTACGACAATCTCC
>NZ_JBQLZR010000015.1:0-9233 GCF_052168375.1 Glycocaulis sp. | reverse complement strand
TCCCCGTCAAGCGGGTGGTCGATTACAACGTGAAGGTCCGGGTGAAGCCCGACCAGAGCGGCGTCGACCTTGCCAATGTGAAAATGTCCATGAACCCGTTCTGCGAGATCGCTGTCGAAGAAGCGATCCGCATGAAGGAAAAGGGTCTCGCCGAAGAGATTGTCGTTGTGTCCATCGGCCCGGCCGGTGCGCAGGAAACGATCCGCACGGCGCTGGCCATGGGTGCGGACCGGGGCATTCACGTGACGACCGACGCTACCGTTGAGCCTCTGGGCGTTGCCAAGATTCTCGCCAAGATCGTGGGCGAGGAAAACCCGAACGTCGTGATCCTCGGCAAACAGGCCATTGACGACGACGCCAACGCCACCGGCCAGATGCTGGCCGCGCTCCTCGGCTGGCCGCAAGGCACGTTCGCCTCCAAGGTCGAGAAGGACGGCGATGCGCTGAAGGTCACCCGCGAGATCGATGGCGGTCTGCAAACCGTCTCCATCGCGCTGCCGGCCATCGTGACGACCGATCTGCGTCTCAATGAGCCGCGCTACGCTTCGCTGCCGAACATCATGAAGGCCAAGCGCAAGCCGATCGACGCCAAGACGCCGGAGGATTACGGCGTTGACCTCAAGGCCCGCCTAGAAGTGCTCAAGGTGGCCGAGCCGCCCAAGCGCAAGGGCGGCGTGAAGGTGGAGTCGGTGTCCGAACTCGTCTCCAAGCTGAAGAACGAAGCAGGAGTGCTGTAATCATGGCCACGCTCGTTATTGCTGAACACGACAACAAGTCCCTGAACGAAGCCACCCGCGCTGCCGTGACAGCCGCGAAGAAGATGGGCGGCGACATCCACATTCTGGTTGCTGGCCAGGGCGCCAAGTCCGTGGCTGACGAAGCGGCCAAGGTGGACGGCGTTGCCAAGGTGATGCTGGCCGAGTCCGATGCTCTGGGCCACAAGATGGCCGAAGCCCTGGAAAGCCTCGTTCTTTCCATCGCTGACGGGTATGACGCGATCCTCGCGCCAGCGTCCACCGTGGGCAAGAACTTCATGCCCCGCGTCGCGGCCAAGCTTGATGTCATGCTGATCTCCGACATCACGGCCGTTGAAAGCGCTGACACCTTCATCCGCCCGATCTATGCGGGCAACGCGCTGATGACGGTCAAGTCGCACGACAAGGTGAAAGTCATCACCGTGCGCCCGACGACGTTTGAAAAGGCCGGCGATGGCGGGTCTGCCAGCGTTGACACGGTGTCCGCGCCGGACGCCGCTGCGAAGTCGAGCTTCGTGTCTGAAGAGCTTTCCAAGTCCGACCGTCCCGAGCTTGGCGCTGCCAAGATCGTCATTTCGGGCGGGCGCGGCATGGGCAATGGCGAAAACTTCGCCATTCTCGAAAAGGTCGCCGACAAGCTGGGCGCCGCCGTTGGCGCGTCGCGCGCAGCCGTCGATGCGGGCTTTGTGCCGAACGACTACCAGGTCGGCCAGACCGGCAAGGTTGTCGCCCCGCAGCTCTATATCGCTGTCGGCATTTCCGGCGCGATCCAGCACCTTGCCGGCATGAAGGACTCCAAGGTGATCGTCGCGATCAACAAGGACGAGGAAGCCCCGATCTTCTCCGTCGCCGATTACGGCCTCGTGGCCGACCTCTTCAAGGCGGTCCCGGAGTTCGAGGAAGAACTCGGCAAGATCGGCTACTAGCCGTCATCGCCTGTAGAATTGAAAAGCCCCGGAAGCGCCGCTTCCGGGGCTTTTTTCATTCCACCGGCTCGAACGCCCGCTCGACCGGCCAGGTCTCGTCGGCTGACCGCCAGGCAATGGAGGCAATCTTCCAGGTGCCGCCATCATTGAGGATGGTCAGGCTGTTCACGCCGGTGGCGACCGTCTCGCCGGTATCGGCCCGCACCGCCTCATAGGCCGACAGGACGGTCGCCATACCGCCATAGAGATAGGTCTCGCGCCGGGTCTCGGCTTCGGTAAAGCCGATCCGCGACAGGGCCTCGCCGTTGCGCGCGACATAATCATCGAGGGTCATGACGACGACGCGCTCCGTCCCGTCCGGCGCGGCGACAGACACGCTCATCTGCGCACCCGGCAGGAATAGCGAGCGGAAACGCTCCCAGTCCCTTGCCTCGCCCACGGGGCCGGAAATCACGTCATAGAGCGCGTCGAGCGCCTCGCCCGGCGTTTCCTGCGCACTGGCAACGCTGCCAAGCAGCGCTATCGCAGCCGGCAGGCTTGCAAGAAATTTCATCCGTTCCTCCCAGCCTTTATATTCCCGAAGACTGAACACCGCTTTGCGTAGAATCCGCAACTTACCGATTGGAAAGGGCCCGGGCTGGCATCATTCTTCCAGTCTCGTTGCAGTCATCCTGGCAGCCGATCTCGTGAATACGCGTTATCGTCCTGCAAGCACTGAAGGAACACGAAGGAAGGAGCGCTCCATGGCGATCAGCCGCAAGGACGAAGCCCGTTTTCTCGACAAGGACGAAACGGCGTTGGTGGAAAAGTCTCACCATCCTGAAATCGGCAATCTGGATGACAAGGAACTGGCAGGCACCATCAAGCTGATCCGCCAACGACGCGACCGGGCGCGCGAAATCGGCCAGCGCCAGCGCCGCGAGATGCGCGGGAAGGCGAGGCCGCAAGGGGCCAAGGCTGCTGGCGACAATGCCGGCACCAAGGAGAAGATGGCTGTGCTTGCACAGGCTCTCAAGCGCCTCAACTCTGAACAGACACGCCGCCGCGAGCTGTCAGCGCGCAGTGCGACCGCTTCGGGCATGAAGCGGGCAATGGAGCTGAAATCCGCAGCCCCTGCTGCCAAGCTCCCCAAGAGCAAGACCGCTGACAAGGGCATGAAGGTGATCGCGAACAAGAAGAACGAACAGATCACCGATCCGCGCGAGGTCGGCCGGGTCAGCCAGCAGATCAAGAAGGCGCAGGCAAAGAAAGACGGATAGAGGCGCGCCCCTTAGTACCGCTCCAGCGCGGCTTCGATGAGGGCGATGGCTTCCTCGCTATCCCAGACGGCCTCGCCGGACAGGCGGCCAATCTCGCCGCCATGGCGGTCATAGAGGATGGTGGTGGGAAGTCCGCGCGAACCGGCCGCCAGTGCCGAACGCAGGCCCGGATCGTGATAGAGCGCCAGCGAGGTCAGGCCGTTCTCCTCGTAGAAGCGGCGGGCCTCGTCCATCGTGCGGTCCATGGAGATGGCCACGACCTCGAAATCTTCGGAGCCGAGCCGGCGCTGCAGCGCATCGAGAGAGGGCATTTCCACCACACAGGGCGCACACCAGGTGGCCCAGAAATTGACCAGCACCAGCTTGCCGCGCCGGTCTGCGAGCGTGATGTCCTCGCCTTCGCCCGTAACAAGAGGAACGAGAGGCTGGGCGGGTGGCTCATCAATCGTGACAAACCCGCTCATGGCGCCGCGCGCATAACTGTCGAGCGGTCCCGGACTGGAACTGACAAGCGATGCGGAAATCACGTATAGAACCCCGGCAAGGCCGAGTATCGCCACGATGATAATCGCGCTACGCAAGCCACGGGTCCGCAGATAGGCCCTTACGCGTTCGAACATGACATTCCTTCCAGAAGGCCTGAAGCACCGATGAGCACGTCTGAGACCCCGAAAAACCGGCCCGGATCTGGCACCGACATGTGGGGCGGGCGGTTCTCCGGCGGCCCGTCTGCAATCCTCCAGGCGATCAATGCCTCGGTGGACATCGACCAGAAGCTCGCAGAGCAGGACATTGACGGCAGTCTAGCCCACGCGGCGATGTTGGCGGCATGCGGCATAATTTCAAGTGAGGATGCCCGCAGCATTGCCGGCGGCCTCGAAGACATCCGCCGCGACATCCGCGCAGGCAAGTTCACCTGGTCCGCCGCGCTGGAAGACGTTCACATGAATATCGAGGCGGCGCTGAAAGAACGCATCGGCGCACCTGCGGGGCGGCTGCACACGGCGCGGTCGCGCAACGATCAGGTTGCGACCGATTTCCGGCTCTGGCTGAGAGACGCGTGCGCGCGCATGGAGGCGGGCCTTCGCGCCTATCAGCAAGCGCTTGTGGCGCAAGCTGAAGCGCATGCCGACTGGGTGATGCCGGGCTTTACCCATCTGCAGACCGCCCAGCCGGTCAGCCTTGGCCATCACCTCCTGTGCTGGGTCGAGGCAGCGGAGCGCGATATCGGCCGCTTTGCCGACTGCCGCGCGCGCCTGAATGAAAGCCCGCTTGGCGCAGCTGCCCTTGCCGGAACAGCCTTTCCGATCGACCGGGAGATGACGGCAAAAACACTCGGGTTTGACCGGCCGATGGCCAATTCGCTCGATGCCGTGTCCTCGCGCGACTTTGCGCTGGAAGCGTTGAGCGCCGCGACGATCGCGGCGGTGAACCTGTCGCGCTTTGCGGAGGAGATCGTGCTTTGGACCTCGCGCCGGTTCGGCTTTGCCCGGCTGACCGATGCCTTCTCCACCGGCTCGTCCATCATGCCGCAGAAGCGCAATCCTGATGCTGCCGAGCTGGTGCGCGCCAAGCCGGGCCGGATTGCCGGTGCACTGCAGGGCCTGATCCTTGTCTGCAAGGGCCTGCCACTCGCCTATTCGAAGGATTTGCAGGAAGACAAGGCGCTGGTCTTCACCGCATTTGACGATCTCGAACTGGCGATTGCCGCCATGGCCGGTATGGCCGCCGACATCAGCTTCAACCGGGACGCAATGGAAGAAGCGGCTGGCGAAGCCTACTCGGACGCGACCGATCTTGCCGACTTCGTGGTCCGCGAGCTGGGCCTGCCGTTTCGCGATGCGCACCACATTGCGGGCAGCGTGGTGAAGGCGGCCGAGGCCAGGGGCGTTGCCCTGTCGCAATTGCCACTGGAAACTTTCCAGGCAGTCGAGCCGCGCATTGACGAGCGCATCTTCACCGTGCTCACTGCCCGGGCATCGATGGAAAGCCGCACCAGCTATGGCGGCACGGCGCCGGTTCGCGTGCGGGAGCAATGCGCGCTCTGGCGCGAGCGTCTGGCCAAGGAGTAAATGCACGTGACATCCCGTATCCTGCTACTGGCCATCCTTGTGAGCGCATTCACCCTTGCCGGCTGCGGCAATCGCGGCGCGCTCGACCGTCCCGGCCCGCTCTGGGGCGAGCCTCAGGACGCCGTTACCGATGAGGCCGATGGTTCGGCAGACGAGGACGTGCTGGTCGACGAGCGGCCCTCGCAACGCCTGCCGAGCATGCCCGGAGATGACCCGTTCGAAGACGACTAGCCACCCGCGCCTTGGCAGCGTTGTGTGTGCAAGTCGCGGATGCGTGCCTGCATCGTGCGCGTTAGGCTCGCGCCTGCGATGAAAATCTTGCCTGTCCAGATTGCCCGGCTGGCCCTCCTGTGGGAGCGCGCAGCCCCGGTGCTCGCCGGTCCGCTGGCGATGACGGCACTTTATGCCATTCTCTCCCTGACAGGCCTCGTGGAGCGCATGGGCGACCCGTGGCGCGCATTGCTGGCGATTGCCTTGCTTGTGATCGGCGCAGCCATGGCGGCCGGACCGGTGCGCGCTTTTGCCTTCCCGACGCGTGGTGACGCCCAGCGCCGGGTGGAAGCCGATAGCGGGCTGAAAGGCCGTCCCTTCGAAGCGCTCGAGGACGAACCGGCAACCGGAGAAAGCGTGCTCTGGCTCGCCCACCGGGGCCGGATGCGTGATGCCCTCGCACACGCCAAAGCCAGACGCCCCAGAGCCGCCTGGGCCAGCCTCGACAGTCATGGTGTGCGCATCAGCGCCATCCTCGTTCTGGTTACCGGCTTTCTCCATGCAGGCGACGCGGCCTGGCCGCGCCTGCAGGACGCGTTCTCGCCCATGCCGCTGGCGGGGGGCGGTGAGCGGGCTGTTGCCGAGTTCTGGGTCGAACCGCCTGCCTATACCGGACGGCCCGTACTCTTCCTGCAGGACCGGCGTGAGGCCAGCATTCCGCAAGGCTCGGTCCTTGCCGCCCGCATTACAGGCCTTCGCCGGACCCCGCGCGTTTCCGGTGCCGAGGCCGAAATCGAAGAGATCGGCGATGGCGTGCGCCAATTGCGCATGGTGATCGACCAAAGCGGTGATGTACGCCTGCAGGCCGGTGCGTTTCGCGAACGGCTCGATCTTGATGTGATCCCCGACACGCCGCCGCGCCTGGCGCTGGTGGCCGAGCCCGAAAGCGACAGTCTTGGCCAGCTCACGCTGGAGTTTGCGGCCAGTGACGATTACGGAATCGAGGCCTATGCACTGCAGATCGCCCGTGATCCGGGTGATGGCAGCGATCCGCCGGAATCAGACTGGGACCGGCTGGACATTGCACCGGGCAATGTTGTTCCTGGCTCCGGTGAAGGCCGCTTCCGGGCCAGTGTCGAGACGGCCCGCCAGGCGCTTGCCGGGGAGCGCGTACTGGTGCGCATGGAGGGCACGGACGGTGCCGGCCAATCCGGCGTGACCGGCCCCCTCGCCCTTCGCCTGCCCGAACGGCCCTTCCTTGATACGATGGCCCGGGCAGTCAGCCATGAGCGCCGGCTCTTCCTGCAGGCAGCTGCGCCCTATGCCCCGTATCCCGAGACGGTGGAGCGGCGCGGCGATGATCCGTTCTGGCCATGGCTGGATGACGAGCCGGAACTGCGTCTGGAGCGTGCACCTCAAGGCGTTCAGCGCCTTTCCCTCTCGCTGGATGCGCTGGGCGATGCACCCGCCAGTCATTTCCCCGACCGCATTGTCTTTCTGGGCCTGCGCACGGCCATGCATCAGGTTCGCCGCGCACGCGAGATTGAGGACCTCGGCCACCTGGACGAGGATCTCTGGCAGATCGCGCTGAGAGCCGAGCTGGGCACGCTGGCTGACGCGGAAGCTGCCTTGCGTGCCGCAGAGCGTGCGCTTGCCGATGCACTGGCGCGCGGCGCCGACGAGATGGAGCTGGCCGCCCTCTTTGAACAGTTCGAGGAAGCAACGCGCAATTACATCGCCGCCCTGATGCGTGAGGCCATGCAATCGGAGGCGCTGGCCGGTGGCGGTGGTCAGGGCATGAATATGAGCGCTGACATGCTGCAGGAACTGCTCGATGCCCTGCGCGAGGCGACAGAGCTAGGCGATACCGAAGGCGCACGCCGCGCGCTGGCACAGCTCGCCGAGCTGCTGCGCAACATGCAGGTCATGGCGGGAAGCTCAGGCGAAGGCCAGGGCGAAAGTGCGCTTGGCCGTGCCTTGCGCGAAGCATTGGAAGAGCTCGGCGATGTCATCGGCGAGCAGCGCGGCCTCACCGACGAGACCTATGAGCAGTCGCGCTCCGGCGATCTGGCTGAGGGCCGGCCCGGCGGTGAAGGCGATGCGCTTGCAGGCGAGCAGGAGGGCATTCGCGGGCGGCTTGGTGAGCTTCTTGAACGCATGCCCGAAGGCATGAGCGAGGAAGGCGCACGCGCCTTTGACGAAGCCGCCCGCCAGATGGAGGAGGCTGCCAGGGCCCTGCAACGCGGTGAGGGCGAGGCGGCGCTCGAAGCCCAGGACGAAGCCTTGCAAGCCCTGCGCGAGGGAGCTGCCGACACGGCCGAACGCCTGCAGGCCGAAAACGAATCCAACGGGCGCGGTCAGGGCGAGCGTGATCCGCTCGGCCGGGAAACCGACGGTGGCGGCACGGGCGGCGATACCGAAGTGCCGTCCGAAATGGAGCGCCAACGGGCACGCGACATCCTGCAGGAATTGCGGCGCAAGGCCGGTGACGGAACCCTCACAACGGAAGAGCGCGCCTATATGGAGCGCCTGCTGGACCGGTTCTAGAGCGGGTCGGGCGCGATCACGACTTCCAGTTCGGCGCCGCCCTCCGGCGGGTCAGCCAGGACGGTGCGGAAAGCTTCCTCGCCATGTCCGGGCAGGCTGACCGCATCGAGCATCACGACCCATTCGACCAATACCTCGCCATTCTCGCCGGTGATGACAGCGCGCAAGGGCCGGGTGTCACGTTCACGCCCCGTGATGTTGACAACCTCTCCCTCGATGATGAGAGCGCCTTCAGCGTCTTCGGACGGGGTGGCACGCAGGTTGCGCACTTCGAGCCCGTAAGGGTTTACCGGCACGCCGACAGCGGCATACGCGCTGGCCGTGCGCGGGAATGTCTCGACAATGTCGGCACGGAAAAGCCAGGCAGCGCCAAGCACCACGACACATGATGCGGCAACAACCGCCCAGCCTGTGCCTTCCACCGTCTTGCGGCTGCGCTGGCGGCGGGTCTCGGCCCGCTTGCGGACGACTTCATGGGGCTTTACCGCCTCGATGCCACCAGCGGGGCGTAAAGCCGGTTCAGGAGCGAGCGGTTCCTTGCGCAAGGTCGGGCGGGCTGGCTCATCAAGGGTCAGCGCCTCTGCGTCCGCCTTCCAGCCATGACCACAGGCCGCGCATCGCACACGTCCCTTGCGCAGGGCAATGGCGTCCGGGTCGACCCGGTATCGGGTCTCACAGCTCGGGCAGGTAACGATCATGGACGTCTACCTCTCATCTCCTGCATAGTCAGATTCGCCTCAAACCTGCACACACGCCGCCGTGCGCTACGCCGCCAACCGTTTCCAGACGCGCCAGCCAATGGACATGCCCGCCTGATGGACCAGCCTGTCACTGCCAACCTGACCAATCCGGGCGACGCGGCCATGCCGGCCGTCCGGTTTGATAATGTCGGCATGCGCTATGGGCGCGGACCGGAAGTCTTGTGCGACCTCTCTTTTGATTTACCGCGTGGAAGTTTCCAGTTTCTGACCGGACCGTCCGGGGCCGGCAAGACATCGCTGTTGCGGCTGATCTATCTGGCCGAGCGCCCCTCGCGCGGGCTGGTGTCGCTCTTTGGCGAGGATATCAGCACGCTGGACCGCAATGCCTTGCCGGCATTGCGCCGCCGCATTGGCGTGGTGTTTCAGGACTTCCGCCTGCTGCCCCATCTGAGCGTCTTCGACAATGTCGCCCTGCCTTTGCGCGTGGCGGGGCAGAATGTGCGCCAGTATGGCGAGGATATTGTCGAGCTTCTCAACTGGGTGGGGCTGGGCCATCGCATTGACGCCCTGCCGCCCACCCTTTCGGGCGGTGAACAGCAACGCGCCGCCATTGCCCGCGCCGTCGTCAGCCGCCCGGAAATCCTGATAGCCGACGAACCGACGGGCAATGTCGACCCGGACATGGCCCGGCGCCTCCTGCGCCTGTTTGTGGAGCTGAACCGGCTCGGTACGACCGTACTCATCGCCAGCCATGATGTGTCGC
>NZ_JBQLZR010000014.1:0-10045 GCF_052168375.1 Glycocaulis sp. | reverse complement strand
ACCGCCGACATGAAGCTGGGAGTAGACCAGCGTTCCTGGAATGACGGGATTGGCAAAACGCTCATGCACGACATGCAGGTGCGGGCGTGCCGGATCAGTCTCGCCGGCCATCTGCCGGGCATTGTCGAACCGGCCTTCCAGCGCGTCTGCAATGGCCGGTCCTCCCAGAGGCAGGGCCAGCGCCACAATTAACGCGGTCAGCATGATGAACCTCACTGACCCTGAAGGCTGCGGATTTCCTCAAGGTTCTCGGGCGGGGCCATCCACAAGGGTGCCTCGGCTTCGATATACTGGCGGAAGCGTTCCGGCACGTCCTCGTAATTGTCGATGCGCCAGCTCACCATGTGAATGATCGAGGGGCCGCCGCCTGCCCAGGGCGGCAGGGCCCCATAGCGTGCCCATGACAGCGTCATCGGGTGGGAGATGTCGGCGTCCGGCGTGACGAAGAAGTCGTAGTTTTCCCACGCCTCATAGCGCGTTTCGGTGCCGGGGATCGGGAAGTCCAGAAAGACCGGCGCGCTGAACACATAGGTGTCACCAAGCCGGGTAACGCCCATGTCCCGCTCGGGGCCGAAGCGTTGAAGGCGCGGCGCGCGGCCCTGCTCTACTACCGTTTCGAGGAAACCGTCATCGGAGAGTTCATAGGTGATGAACTGGTAGTCATAGGCAATGGGTGAGACCGGGTTGCCGTTGTATTCTCGCAAGATCTCCCCGGTCGTCGCGTCGCGGTAGATATAGGTCTTGCGGTTGAATTGATGCGCGGTCGGACGCTCCGCGCCCTCCACCTGCTCGCCGCGGGCCGTGTCATACCCTTCCATCAGGAACAGGATTTCACCGGAAGGGTAGGCACGAACCGTACCGGCCGAATACCAGTAAACCGGTTCGCCGGTGCCGAACCGGGCCTCGGTAAAGACGCGGAAACTGTCCTCGTCAAATCCGCCCGGTGTCCCTTGTGCGAGGGCCGGAGCAGACGTGATCGCGAAACCGGCCAGCGCGGCCAGCGCAAGAGCTTTCATGATGGACTCCCCTTGGGCATTGCATACCTCTGGAACCAGAGTAGCGCGCCTCTCCGGAGAGGGAAGTCCAAAAGATATATCTTTTGCAGATGGCGGACTGGCTGCGCTAGGCTGGCACCCTATCGGGAGGTAACAGGCATGTCGTTGAAGATCGTGATTACTGCAATCGTTTGCAGCCTGAGCGGGTTGGGCGCAGGCCTTGCCCTGAGCGGGGCCATCAGTCCGGACCAGCCAGCAGCATCAGCGCAGAGCCTTGAGCCGGCAGCGGCTCCGCCGCCTGCAGGTGCCGCCTACATGGTGGTGATGGGCACCGTTCATGACCGGGCGAATTTCGGCGCCAATTATGTGGCCCATCTGCCCCCGCTCTATGCGCGCCATGGCGGACAGTATCTGGCGGTGACGGGCAATCTGGAAACGCTGGAAGGCGAGCTCGGCTTCCGCTCTGTGGTCCTTTCGGTCTGGCCGGATGCGCAATCCGCGCGCGATTTCTGGAATGATCCTGAATACCGCGCCCTTGCAGAAGCCCGGATCGAAGGCGGCTGGGGTGATTTCGACGTAATGCTGCTGGAGGGCCTGCCCGGCGTCGTGCCGGTTCTGGCCAGCGAAGCTGCATCAGAGGACTAGGTGAAAGGGCGGGCCGGAGACGGCCCGCCCGTTGCCGATCCAGACGTCTCAGAACGGCTTTACCGAAGCAAAGAAGCAGGTCGCCGCGATCAGCACCCAGTAGGCGTAGGCGACAGACCGGCCGATCGAGATGGAGCGGGCAAGCTTCGTCTCGACACTGTCATCCGGCCCGGCGGCCAGCACACGGAACATGGCCTGCCATTCATGCATGATCAGGCGCAGGATGACGCCGATGATCAGGGCAAGGCCGTAGGTCAGCACCTTGGCGGCGTACCATTTCTGGCCATCGCCAGCCTCGAACGGACCCATGCCCGCGAGCGAGGTAATGCCGGTGATGATCAGGAGCGGGATCAGGATATAGCGGCTCCAGTCCTCAAGGCCCGAGAGCAGGTGCCAGATGGGCTTGCCGCGCGTCATGAACGCGCCCCAGGTAATGCCCATCCAGACGAGCCAGATCAGCCACATGGCAACCATCCACCAGCCGCCCAGCGGCTGGACGCCCCACAGATAGCCCATGTGAAGGCCCAGAGGCAGCAGGGTGATGATCCCGGTGCGGGCCAGAATGTCGATGCGGTAGGCGGTATCCATGTGACGCTGGCGTTCCTCCAGCGGCAGCCTCGGATTGATCACCTTGTAGGAGGTCTGGAACACGCCCCATTCACCGCCCAGCCAGTACACCATCGCCAGAATGTGCAGCCAGCGCAGGATTTCCAGTTCGTGCGCACTCAGCCATTCGCCCATTTTTGCCTCCCCGACCAAGGGCGGATCGCTCCGCCACTCCGAATAACCACACTTTTCATAAAAGATATATCATTAGGCGGCAATCGGGATTGAGCGGGCAATGTGTCGCGCCGCTTTCCGCCCGGAGGCAAACCCGGTCTAATGGGCGCGAACGGGGTGGCAGGGTCGCCGGCTCGTCATCGGGGAAGAGGCATGACGTCGAGGCGCGAAGGCATCCAGTCGGTCGGAACCGGATTGCGGGTATTGCGCGTGCTGGCGGCGCTTGATGGTCCGGCCGGTCTCGGCGTGATTGCACGTGCTGCAGGCCTGTCATCGCCGCAAGCCCATCGATACCTTGTCAGCCTTACCGAAGCAGGCATGGCGCGCCAGCTGCCAGGAGATGGCCGCTATGATCTTGGTCCCGGTGCACTCGAACTTGCGCTGGGTGCCTTGTCGCGGGTGGACGCGTTCAGTGAGGCTGATGCCGCGCTCGCCCGCTTTCGCGACGAGACCGGACGCACCGTCCAGCTGGCCGCGCTTGGCCCCAACGGCCCGGTGATCGTGCGCTGGTTCATGGGCGTGCCCCCGGTTGTCACGGCACTAGCGGTCGGCTCGCGCCTGCCCTTGCTGCGTTCCGCCACCGGCCATGTCTTCCTCGCCTATCGCGAGCCGCAGGAAACCGGCTGGATGGTCGAAGAGGAATTGCGGACCACCGGAGTCAGCGGCGGGATCGATGTAGAGGCGCTGCGGGCCAGTACCCGCAAGACCGGCTATTCCAGCGTCAGCGAGACGCTCATTCCCGGCCTGAGAGCCAGTGCGGTCCCGATACTCGATTTGCAGGGCAGGGCAGCGCTTGTTGCAACCCTGCTAGCCAACTCAGCCGTCAGCGAAGAGGACGAGGCGCGCGACCGGGCGGCTCTGGCTGATGCCTGCCGCGCGATTTCCCGGTCGATAGGCGGCTCGGGCATATAATTCCGTAATATGAAATGCATTGCCTTATGCGGTACGATGGGTGACAATCGGTATAACGCCGGAGGAGACCGTCATGCAGGCTGAACGCGCCAACGAACAGCAAGTCCAGCTGGAAGCCCTGTACGGGGAAATGCGCCCGCATCAGCTGGCACCCTTGTGGGAAGTTCTGGCAGAGCTTGTAACGCCGACACCGGCCTGTCCGGTTAAGGCCCATGCCTGGGACTATGCCACGGCGCGTGATTATCTGATGCGCGCCGGCGATCTCATTTCGGCGGCGCAGGCCGAACGACGCGTACTGATTCTGGAAAATCCCGGCCTGCCCGGCCAGTCCGCGATCACGACCAGCCTCTATGCCGGGTTGCAGCTGATCCTTCCAGGCGAAGTCGCGCCCTGTCACCGGCACTCGCAGTGCGCATTGCGCTTCGTGCTGGAGGGTAATGGCGCCTTTACCGCCGTTGATGGTGAAAAGGCGGTAATGGCACCCTTCGATCTGGTTCTCACCCCCGGCTGGCAATGGCACGATCACGGCAATGCGACCGACCGGCCCATGATCTGGCTTGATGGTCTGGACATCCCGACCGTGCGCCATTTCGATGCCAGCTTTGCCGAAAAACTGGGCGAGGCGGCCCACCCCGAAACCGTTCCTGCCGGTGACAGCACAAGCCGGTATGGCCGCAATCTGCGTCCGCTGCGCGGCACGGCGGCCGATCGCCGGCCTGCCCACCAGCCGCTCTTCCACTATCGCTATGAGGACTGGCGCGGCGCGCTCGACAGGCTTGCACGCACGGAGGCCCCCGACCCGCATCTTGGCCATGCAATGGAGTTCGTGAACCCGGCGAACGGAGGCTCGATCATGCCGACCATCTTCGCCCATGCGCGGCTCTTGCCAGCGGGCTTCAGGACCCGCACCCGCCGCAGCTCCGATGCCACGGTCTTTGTGGTCGTGGAGGGGCGTGGAACCGCCTATATCGGTGAGGAAAGCATTGCCTTGGCGGACCGCACCGTGTTTGTCGCTCCGTCGTGGAAGCCGGTATCGATCGATGCGCAGTCAGAACTTGTCCTGTTCGGCTATTCTGACCGCGCAGCTCAGGAAAAACTCAATCTTTACAGGGAAGAAAACGCGTGACCCTAGCATTTGAACCCCAGCCGCCTGTCCTCGCTCCAGTGGATGACGGCAAGCAGTTTCCCGTACGCCGGCTTTTCTGTGTGGGACGCAACTACGCCGCTCATGCCCGGGAAATGGGCCGCGACCCGGACCGCGAGCCACCCTTCTTCTTCAGCGCATGGGCCGAAACGGTCGTGACGGGCAATTCCACCATCGCCTACCCGCAAAAGACCAGTAATTACCACTATGAGGTCGAGCTGGTCGTGGCGATCGGCAAAGGCGGGCGCAACATCCCAGTCGAGACGGCAATGGACCACGTCTATGGTTATGCTGTCGGTCTCGACATGACCCGCCGCGATCTCCAGCTTGAAGCGCGCGAGCAGGGCCGTCCCTGGGACACGGGCAAGAATGTCGAGCAGTCAAAGCCGCTTGGCCTCATCCGCAAGGCGGGCGCGGGCTTTGATCCCACCCGCGGCAGCATCAAGCTCACTGTCAACGATGCCGTCCGTCAGGACGCCGATCTTGCCGATCTCATCTGGCCGGTGGCGGATGTTATCGCCTACCTTTCCGGTCTCTATCGGATCGAGCCGGGTGACCTCATCTATACCGGTACGCCCGCAGGCGTCGGCGCGGTGGTGCCCGGTGACGTCATGAACGCAAGCATTGACGGGCTGGAGCCCCTTGCCGTTACGGTCGGTGAGACCCTCAAGGACTAGCAGACAGAGGCTGTTTTCATGATCCTTCACGGATATTTCCGCTCTTCGGCGGCCTGGCGCATCCGCATCGCGCTGGGTCTCAAGGGGCTGGAGGCGCAGCACGTCTCCCATCATTTGCGCAAGGGCGAGCAGCGCTCCGACGCGTATCTGAAGCTCAATCCGCAAGGCTTGGTGCCGGCGCTCGAAACCGATGATGGGGCAGTGCTGACCCAGTCCCTTGCCATCATCGAGTATCTCGACACGCTCAAGGCAGAGCCGCGCCTCATCCCGGCGGACCCGATTGAGGCTGCCAAGGTGCGCAGCTTCGCCCTCGCCATTGCCTGCGAGATTCATCCCTTGCAGAATCTGCGTGTGCTGAAAAAGCTCGGCGCCATGGGACATGATGAAGCCGCGGTGCAGGGCTGGGCGCGCGAGGTGATCGCCGATGGCCTCGCCGCGCTGGAGATCGTGGCCTCAGCTGAAAAGGGGCCGTTCTGTTTTGGCGATGCGCCGACATTGGCCGATATCTGCCTCGTTCCGCAGCTGGGCAATGCGCGCCGTTTCGGCGTCGATCTTTCTGCTTATCCGCGCCTGATGGCGGCCGAGGCAGCGTGTCAGGCACTGGACGCCTTTGCGGCCGCGACACCGGATCGCCAGCCCGACGCCGAATAGTCGAGACAGCTGAGCCTGAAAGCAAAAACGCCCGGCAAGCCGCACGGCCTGCCGGGCGTTTTCACGTCAGCGCCGCCCCCCGGCTGCGTTGCGTGTGTCAGATCTTGATGACCTGTCGGTCGTCGTATTTCTGGCGGTTTTCCAGCCCCATCGCGTCACAGAATTCCTGCCACACCTCCGGAGGCTGGCCAGCCTGAAACATGAAGCGTTCCATGTGTTTGCCGAAGACAGGGTGAGCGCGCATCTCTTCACGCGATACCCCGTCAACGAGGATGTCGCGCTCCGCAATCGGCAGTTCGACGCAGGTGTTTTCTGCCGGGTCGCGGATGATGCCCATCGGGTCCTCACCGCGTTCTATGGCCTCAATATCGTCCTTGAGCTGACGGCGCAGCATCAGAATGCCCCGGTCGCTCATGCCGAGCTTTTCCATGGTCCGGTCGGCAATGGTGCCCTGTCCCACCCAGGCGATGAAATCCTGGTTGATGACATGGGTGCTGATCCAGCGCCCGGTATCAGGATCCGTGATCGGCCCGTGCCAGGTCGGGATGGTTTCCTGCTCATAGGGCTCCATCTCGGTCGGCACGCGCTGGAAGACCCAGGCAACGCTCAGCGTGTTCTCGTCATCAATCGGCACGCGCCATTCAAAATGGTCGCCGAGGAAGAAGCAGTTCGGCCACAGGCAGACCCGGCCCACTGACCACATCGGATGGTCCTCTGGCAGGTCCTCGCGCTGGCGGCGATAGATCAGGCCATAGCGGAAGGCATCAAAACCGACCTTCATGTGCTTGGGGCCCAGCTCGGCGTCGATATCGCTCTGCCGGCGGCTCCAGTTGGTATGCATCCACTCGAAGTGTACCGGATCGATGGAGTTTTCCTGGCATTGCAGCCAGTTGCACGGGATTTTGGAGATGATGATCTGGCGGAAACCGTTCTTCCAGGTGAAGGGCTCCCAATTGGGCAGTTGCGGCGCCGGGGCCGGGCCCATATAGGCCCAGATCATTCCGGCGTGTTCACGCACCGGGTAGGCAAGGATCTTGATCTTGTCCTTGTAGCGGGCCTTGGGCGCTACCGTGTCCTCATAGGGCATTTCCACGCACTGCCCGCTCTCGTCATAGGCCCAGCCATGATAGTTGCAGCGCAGGCCGCACTTCTCGACGAAGCCGTAGGAGAGGTCTGCGCGGCGGTGGGCGCATTTGCGCTCCACCAGTCCGAAACGTCCGCTGAGGTCCTTGTAGAGCACGAGATCCTCGCCCATCAGACGGACGGGCTTCACGCGCGTCTTCTCGTCAAACTCGCTGGCCCCTGCAATCGGCATCCAGTGCCGGCGCAATACGCCGCCCATTGGTGTTCCCGGTCCAACCTGGGTCAGAAGGGCGTTTTCGGCAGCATCCATGATCTCAACTCGTATGCAGCAATCAGGGTTTGGTCAGATCGGTGGAGGAGAAACCTGCCACGCGCTTGTACTGTTCGGACAGGGCCTTAAGCTCGTCGTGCGAGATGAAGTCGTCCAGATTGTCGAACGGGCGGTCGCCGGTCAGCTCCTCCACCCGGATATTGATGATGTCCGGCGGTGAACTGCGATTGGCACGCACGACCTGACCGGTCGGCTCCAGACGCGCGGCCTCGTAGGCTTTCAGCGCAGACTGCGGATTGCCAGTGCTGGCGGCAAGGCAGTCCGACAGCGTGCGGGCATCGATAAGGCCTTGTGCCGAACCGTTCGAGCCGCGCGGATACATCGGGTGGGCGGCATCGCCTGCCAGTGTCACGCGGCCAAAGGTCCAGCGGTCCAGCGGGTCCTTGTCGACCATCGGGTATTCCAGCAGCGTCCCGGCATCGAGAATGAGTTTCTCCACGTCGAGCCATTCAAACTTCCAGCCCTGATACACGGGCAGGAAGTCCTGCACCTTGCCGCCCTGGTTCCAGTCATTCATCGTCGAGGTCGGCTGTTCGATCTCGGCCACCCAGTTGATGAGCTGGTTTCCGTCGCCGTCTATGTCGTCGATGATCGGATAGATCACCATCTTGCCGGTGCGGATCGAGCCGATACGCAGATAGGTGCGCCCGTCGAGGATCGGCTTGCGGCGCGTTGTGCCGCGCCAGGTATTGATGCCGGTGAATACCACCTTGTCGTCGGGGTAGAGCAGCTTGCGCGTCACCGAATTGACGCCGTCACACCCTATGGCAATGGACGCACGCACGGGCGGCAGGCTTTCCCCGGTGGAAGTTTGGCGGAAGGCGAGGGTCACCCCGTCCTCGTCCTGCTGGAAACCGGCAAGCTGACAATCGGTGTGAATGCGGTCTGCGCCAAGGCGTTCAAGAGCGGCCTTGTAGAGCGCGGTGTGCAGGCGTCCGCGATGGATGCTCACTTCCGGGTAAGGGCTGCCGCCGGCGAGCCCGCGCGGCTCGCTGTAAATCTTCTGGCCGAAGCGGTTGTAGAAGGCGCTGGTATGCAGCTCGATGCCGGCGCTGCGCGCTTCCTCGCCCAGATTGAGCGCCGTCAGTTCGCGCATCGCATGGGGAAGCAGGGTGATGCCGACGCCGATCTCGCGGATTTCCGGAGCAGCCTCGTAGACACGGCTCTTGATCCCGCGTTGCTGGAGGCCAAGTGCTAGGGCAAGCCCGACAATGCCTCCGCCGATGATCGCGACTTCCATCAGTCGTGCTCCTATCCGCCCCGTGCGTGGGGAAAACCTGACCGGTTTTCCTTTCACTGAAGGTCTTCGATAAATTAGGCAGATGTCATATCAATTATGTCAAGCCGGTTCAAGCGCGTATCAACCGGTGCCGCTGTGTTGCAGGTCAACCGATGGGCTTTGCGGGCCTTATCGCATGATATTTATGAGGATTGTCTTCGCTGGAGCCGGCGAGGTGCGGGAAGGGCTGGCGTTTGCACCTTGTGGACGGCATGTCGATACGATACGCATACGTCTGATGAATGGGCGGCAAGACGTTGTTCGTCACCGTTCGCCATGAGAGAGAGCCGGTCATGAATCGCTATTCGCAAGACAGTCTGGACCGCGCCCGCAAGCTGGGTGCTGCCACGCTTCACGAAGGGGCAGGGCGCATTGGCGCCTTGCCGTCTGCGATAAAGCCGGTCCGCGCGGACATGGTCGTTTGTGGCCCGGCCTTCACGGTCCATTGCCCGGCGCTCTCCAACCTGCAGATCCATCATGCGCTCTATCAGGCCCAGCCGGGCGATGTGCTGGTCGTACACGTGAGTGGCGGCAAGGAGGCCGGTTACTGGGGTGATATCCTCAACGAGGCGGCGCTGGCGCGGGGGCTCGGCGGCCTCGTCATTGATGGCGGTGTCCGCGATACGGCGGGGCTCGCCGCGATGGACTTCCCGGTCTTTTCCGATGGCGTTTGCATTCGCGGCACCGGCAAGGACCATTATGCCGCTGCCTGGCTGCAGGAGGCGGTGCGCATGGGTGAGGTCCTCATCCGGCCGGGTGATCTGGTGCTGGGCGACAGGGACGGTGTGGTTGTCATTCCCGCGGCGCAGGTCGACTCGGCGCTCGCCGCTGGCGAGGCGCGCGAGGCTGACGAGGCGCGCAAGATCGAGCAGATCCGCAAGGGCGCGCGCACGATTGATCTCTATGGCTTTGCCGACGGCGTTCCTGCAAAGCTGGAATCGGGGATACCGTATCGCCGCCAGCCCTAGGGAGCGGACATGAAACCTGCCTCGCTTGATGCCTATCGGGAAATGGCGAGGCGTAGGCTGCCGCGCTTCCTGTTCAATTATATCGAGGGTGGCTCGTTCTCGGGCACCACGCTGGCACGCAATGTTTCCGATCTTCAACGCGTGGAACTGCGCCAGCGCGTGCTTCGCGATGTGTCGCAAATCGGCCTTTCGGTGGAATTGTTTGGCGAAACCTTTGCCCTGCCGGCCGGCCTCGGCCCGGTCGGCCTTGCCGGTATGAATGCGCGGCGCGGTGAGGTTCAGGCGGTGCAGGCTGCCGAAGCCGCCGGTGCGCCCTTCTGCCTCTCCACGGTCTCCTTGTGCCCGCTGGAGGAAGTGTCCGCCGCCGCAGTTCGTCCCTACTGGTTCCAGCTTTACATGGCGCGGGACCGCGGCTTTGTTGCCGACATGCTGGCACGCGCACAGGCGGCGGGCTGTTCGGTCCTTGTCCTGACGGTGGACCTTGCCGTTCCCGGCGCGCGCAATCGCAAGGGCGGTGCGGGGCTGGGCACGCCGGGCCTCGCCGGAGCTGCAGCGCGCTTTGCAGAGGCGGTGGTGCGCC
>NZ_JBQLZR010000013.1:0-13014 GCF_052168375.1 Glycocaulis sp. | reverse complement strand
GTTCATGCTGATAACGGTCGGTATCGTGTCGCTGGGCGTCACCAAGGGTATCGAGCGCGCCGTCACCATCCTGATGCCGCTCTTCTTCCTCATGCTGATCGGCATGGTGGTCTATGCCGCCATCACCGCCGACATGGGCGCAGCGATTGCCTACCTCTTCACGCCGGACTTCTCGGAGATCGGGCCGCAAACCTTCCTTGCGGCGCTGGGGCAGGCCTTCTTCTCCATCGGGGTCGGCGGCGCCATCATGATCACCTACGGCTCCTACCTGCCGCGCAATGACAATCTGACCGGTTCGTCGACCATCATTGCCGGTGCCGACACGATGGTTGCGATCATTGCCGGTCTTTCGATCTTCCCGTTCGTGTTTGCCTTCGGCTTCAACCCTGAGGCCGGTCCGGCGCTCTTCTTCCAGACATTGCCGAGCGCCTTTGCCCAGATGCCGGGCGGTCAGTATGTGGGCTCTGCCTTCTTCGTTCTGGCCTTCATCGCGGCGCTGACGTCCTCGATCTCGCTTCTGCAGGTGGTGGTCGCCTTTGCCGAGGAGCACACCGATTTCGGCAAGACGGGCTCTGCCTTCTTCTTCGGGATCATCATCTGGCTGGTGGGCTGCGGCGCAGCGTTCTCGGGCGACTATTTCAACCTGCTCGACATGCTGTCGGGCCAGATCTTCCTGCCGCTGGGCGGTCTTCTGATCGCGCTCTTCACGGGCTGGGTCGTTGCCCGCTCGCTGATGCGTCACGAGCTTGTGGGCGCATCGGATACGGTGTTCGCCGCATGGCGCTTCATCATCCGCTATCTGGCGCCGATCGCGGTGTTCCTGATCCTGGTTGGCGGTATTGCCTCCAGCCTCGGCGTCAGCCTGCCTGGCCTTCAGGGCTAGGACGTCAGCCGAAGGCCGCTGCGAACCGGTCGGTCGCCCTTACAAGGGCATCAACGACCCCCGGTTCGCCGGCGGCATGGCCCGCATCCGGGATGATCTGCAGGCTGGAGTTCGTCCAGTTGCGGTGCAGGCACCAGGCCGTTCGGGCAGGGGTCACCACATCGTAGCGGCCCTGCACGATCACTCCGGGGATCGTGCTAAGGTGTGCAGTGTCCTCGATCAGGATGCCGTCACGTTCCAGAAAGCCGCCATTGACGAAATAATGGGTTTCCAGCCGCGCCAGCGCATCGGCGCGGCGCGGGTCCGGCATTGGGCCATCGGCGTCGGGGACGAGGCTGATCAGCGCATTTTCCCAGTGTGCCCAGGCCAGCGCATCCTCGCGGCGGGCATCAGGATCCTCGACCATCAGGCGAGCGTGATACGCCATCAGGACATCATCGCGCTCGTGCGCTGACAGCCGGCCTGCCAGGGCCTCCCACGCGTCGGGAAAAATCTGGTTGGCGCCATTGCGGTAGAACCAGTTCAGCTCTGCCTTCGTGCAGGCAAAAACGCCACGCAGGACCATGCCCAGCACATGCGACGGACAGGCACGGGCATAGGCCAGCGCCAGGGTTGCGCCCCATGACCCGCCGAACACTACCCAGCGCTCAATGCCGAGCGCTGCGCGGATCGTTTCCATATCTGCAACCAGATGCGGCGTAGTATTGGCACGGGTTTCGGAGAAGGGGCGCGAACGGCCGCAGCCGCGCTGGTCGAAAATAATGATCCGGTAGATATCGGGATCGAAGAAGCGGCGCATGGAAGGCGCAGCGCCGCCGCCAGGGCCGCCGTGCAGGGCAATAATGGGAACGCCATCGCTGCGTCCGCATTCTTCATAGTAGAGTGTATGGCCGTCCCCGACATCAAGCATCCCGGTGCGGTAAGGCTCGATCATGGGATAGAGGCCGATGCGATAGGGTCTGCGTTGCGTGTCCATTATCGGCCCTTGTGAACAGTCAAGGATGCAAATTCGCTTTGAGTATCGGAACACTATGGGGTTTTATTCAATTGCGGAAGCGGTACGCCCCTGTATCGCAGGCAGAATGATTGCCGGGGTTCTTGTGACGGTTAAGCGTTCGCACCTCGTGATGTCGGGAATGCTGGCGGCGATGACGCTTGCGACGGCATGCGTCAGCCAGCCTGTCGATATCGCTGCACGGGGCAGTGCGGCCATGCCGGTAAGCGCGCAGGAAGATTTGCGCACCGCTATCGCGACCTTCCGCATGCGCCAGAATGAAGCCGGTGGCTGGACGCTGGGCGGCGACGGCACGGCGCGCGGCCTGCTGGGCCGTCTGGTCGGCGGAGCGCCTGTGGAAGAGGATGCGGCGGCGGCCTATCTGGAACAGGCGGGCGAGGCGCTGCCGTCCTATCTAGCCGGTGACATCGTGCTGGCCAGCGGGCTAGTCGACGATGTGGCCAGTGCTGCGCTGGTCGTTGCCAGCACCCGTACACCCTTGCCTGAAACGCTACTGGTTCGCGACATCGCAGAAGTTGAGAGCGTTCTTGCAGCGGCCCGCCGGGCCCGCACCTTCTTTCAGGCAGTTTCGGTCGATGACCGGGCAGGGCTCGACGCCAACCAGCGCGTGACGCTCAGCGAGGCGCTGAGCCGGCTGGATACCTCCATTGCCCATCTGGTGGGCGCAGCCGATGCGCTGGCAGACCGGCGCTGGGCGGCCAGCAATGCGCTGACAGGCTGACCACAACCTTGAACGCCTCCACTTTCGATCCTGAATCCATCAAGGGTTTTCTCGCGCGCGAGGAGGGCGAGGCGCTTGCGCGTCATGTCCGTGCGCTTGCCGTGCCGGGGCCGGTTTTGGAAATCGGTTCGTGGTGCGGACGCTCCAGCGTCTGGCTGGGGCAGGCTGCAGCCGAAACCGGACGTATCGTGTTTGCGCTTGATCACCATCGCGGGTCTGAAGAGCATCAGCCCGGCGAGGGGTATCACGACCCTGAACATTTCGATGCGGAGCTGGGGCGGGTGGATACCGCGCCGGCCTTTCGCCGCTCGATTGCGCTTGCCGGTCTGGAACAGACGGTCATCGCGCTCATCGGACCGTCAGCGATAATCGGCCAGCACTGGTCCACACCGCTGGCCATGGTGTTCATAGATGGCGGCCATGCGATGGACACCGCCCTTGCCGACTACCAGGCCTGGGCCGGGCAGGTTGCGCGCGGCGGCATCCTCGCCATTCATGATGTCTTTCCGGACCCGAAGGATGGCGGACGCCCGCCATACGAAATCTGGAAGCTGGCTGTGGCCTCCGGGTTGTTCGAGCCGGTGGAGCGGGTCAATTCGCTCGAATTTCTGCGCCGGGTTTGAGCCACTGACCTGCAGGCGCATGGCGCACCAGAAGGTCTGATCCCGGCGAGAGCGCATCGAGGGCGTCAGCGGCCAGGATTACGGCACCCGCGGTCCAGCTGGGGCGCTCCTTCGGCCAGACATCACCGATCTCGTATTGCCAGCCCATCCAGTAGCCGCCGTCCTCTGCGGCCAGAGGCGCCAGCTCGCTGACAAGGGCGCGGGCCGTATCCCGGCGGCCTGCTGCGAGACACGCAAGAGCAAGCTCGGCCGTCTCCGCAGCGGTAACCCATGGTTCGCCTGTTACGCAGCGGCAGCCAAGATCTGCCACCACGAAATCGGACCATCCCGCATCCAGATGGTCACGGGCGGCGGCGCCGGTAATCACGCCGGTCAGGACGGGGTAATACCAGTCCATGGCGTAGGAGGAGCGGTCAATGCCCTTGCGGTCAAAGCGCTCCGGCATCGCGGTCAGGGCCTTGCCAATGGTGGCGCGGGCGCGTGCCCAGTCGGGGCGGGGCTGTTCGAGGATTTCCGCCAGCCGCAAACCGCACTCAAAGCTCTTGTAGAGCGAGGAATTACCGGCCTTGAGGGCATCGACGTCCTCCAGGTCCTGACCGGCATCCGGCGCGCGCCAGACCACATCGCCGTGGCGCGTCTGCAGGCCCATGACGAAATCCAGTGCGCGGGTGACCATCGGAAAATACCGGGTCATCAGGCGTGGTTCATCCAGCGCCAGCGCGCACCGCATCACGGTGACGGCGGCATAGCCGGCAAAATTGGTGTCGCGCGCGGTTACCGGAATGGCAGGCGGGGCGATGCGTTCTCCGCTTTCGTCCATCGGGATGCCCGCGCCCAGCTCCCCGGTCCAGCCGCCATCGGCCTCCTGACGGTCGGCAAGCGCATCAAGGGCCCGGTGAACGCCTGTCGCGCGGCCGGCAACCGCCAGGCCCATCGCGCTCTCGCCGTGGTTCCATGGGTCCCAGACGCCTGTCTCCACCCAGGGGATGGAGCCATCGGCAAGCTGCAAGGCCTCGATCCTGTCGGCGCAGGCGCGGATATCCAGCCCATTGATCAGCTGGCGCGGGCTCATGCCGCTGCCTTGTCGAAATAGAGGGCGACAGACTTGCCCAGCAGAGGGTTCAGGGCCGCCTCGCTCCAGCGCGTCAGGCGCGGTGCAGAGAGCAGGTCCCATTCAAGCATCTTGCGGTAGGCGGCCACCATGCGGCTGTTCTCGCGGCGCTCCCAGAAGGCGCATTGCAGCCACCAGTAGGGGCTGTGCAGCGCGTGGGCCCAGTGGCGCTGGCGGAAGGTGAAGCCCAGTGCCTCGACTTGCCTGCGCAATTCACCATCCTTGAAGATGCGCACATGCCCGCCCGGCGTGTTGTGGTATTCCTCAGACAGCATCCAGCAGATTTTTTCCGGCCAGTAGCGCGGCACCGAAAGTGCGAATTTCCCGCCGGGTTTGAGCACGCGGTCGATCTCGCTCAGGGCAAGAGGCACGTCGGGCAGGTGTTCGAGAACTTCCGAGCAGATGACAGTATCGAAGCTGGCATCAGCAAACGGCAGGCGGCCTGCATCGCCGACCGTGAACACTGCCGTGCGCGGCGGTGTCTCCGGTGGTGGCGGAAGCTCGAAGAAGCCGTCAATTGCGGCTCCGAGATCGGCAAAGTCGAGGTCGAGGCCCGTCACGTCCAGCGCCCGCTCATGCCAGTAGAGCGCATGGAGATGACGTCCGCGGCCGCAGCCAAGGTCGAGCACACGCTGACCATCAACGAGGTCCAGCCGGTCAGGATCAATCGTCATCATGCGGCGCGCACTCCCGTGCCGGCGTTGGCAAGACCCAGCACGTCGCGGTAAAGGCTGATGGCCGTGCCCGCATGCAGGTCCCAGCGGAAGAGAGTACGCACGCGATTGAGGCCGGCACGGCTCATCGCGGCGCGCAGGCCTTCATCATCAAGTACCCGGGCGATCGCAGCAGCCAGCGCGGCGTCATCACCTACGGGGGTGATGAGGCCCGCGTCACCGGCCACCTCCGGCAAGGCACCACCATCCGATACGATGACAGGTGCGCCGCAGGCCATGGCCTCTGCAGGCGGGAAGCCGAAGCCTTCAAAGCGGGATGCCGACACGAAGACGCTGGCCCGGCGGTGCAGGTCCGCAATCTCGGCGCGGGTCAGCCCGGAAACGAAATTCACCCTGTCGCCAAGGCCGGTCTGTTCCAGCATCCGGCGGGTGGGTCCGTCTCGCAGCTGTCCGATCACGGTGAGGCGTGCGGCCGGATGGCTGTCTTTCAGGCGGGCGAGCGCGGCGATCAGCACATCAAGCCCCTTGATCGGCACGTCCGCGCTGGCGCTGGCGACGATCAGTCCGTCTTCGCGCGTGACAGACGGATCCGGCGTGAAGCTCGCATGGTCGATGCCGTTATAGGCGATGCGGACCTTGCTGGTGTCCATGCCTGTGCGCTGGCCGTAGGAGAGGCGTGCGGCGTCGGAGACGGCGATGAAATGGTCCAGCGCGCGCGCTGCCCTGGCCTGCTCGTTAACAAAGGAGTGCCAGCGCCAGGCGAGCGCCTTGCCAAGACGTGTCGATGCCCCGGCGATTGCAAACTCGCGATCTATCGCGATCGGGTGGTGCAGGGTCGTGACGACGGGCAGGCGCGCCGCGATGCGCGCCATCGGCATGGCAAGGGTCTGGTTGTCGTGGATGATGTCGAAGCGATGGCCTTCGCGGGCGATGAAGTCTTCCAGACGCAGCGCAAAGGCCGTCATCTCACCGAAGGCGCCGCTATTGTGGGCCAGCCACTCCGCCCGGTCGGCCCGGCTTGCCAGATGGCGCCAGCGCAGGGCCAGCATGGCATTGTCGACTGTGAAGAGGTCGAGCGAAGGCAGGGTGATCAGCTCGATGCCGCTATCCAGTTCCGGATAGGGCGGGCCAGAGGCGACGCTCACCTGACATCCGGCGGCTTTCAGGGCCCGTGTAAGCTCGTGGACGTAAATGCCCTGTCCCCCGACATGGGGGTTGGAGCGATAGCTGGTCACCAGCACCCGCAGCGGGCGCTGTTCCAGAGGAAAATCAGCAAGGTCTTTCATTGGCGCGGGAAGCTAGACGGGCAAATCCGTTCCGCCAAGTGCCAATGTGAACAGCGTTTACTCCGCGCGCGGTCAGTCGCCTGTTGATCTTTCAAAAGCGCTGTCCGCTATCTCGGAATATCTAAAAATCCCGCCGCGTTTCGAGAGAATGGAATCTGCTTCGATTTTAAATGGTCAATAAGTCGCGGGTGCCGCTCTACTATCAAACCGTCATGGTTCATTCTTTCGCATCGACCGCAAATAACTACACCCCATTCGGCGACTGGGCGACCGTCATAGATATGTGAGCCATACTGAAATTCACCAAGGCATAGGAAGCACGTTTCCATGAACGCTATGCCGTCGCCAGATGAGCTTTTGTCTACGTATCGCATAGAACATATGTGACGGGATTCTCGTCGAATAGTAACATCATAATTGAGATCATCAGGCGTCCCCATTGCCCGCTTCGCCTTTGGCGCGCTACACCGCGCCTGTGATCAGCCCCGCCCGCCTCTTCGCCCGCATCGATACGCGTTTTGCGCTGTTCTACGGCGCGTTCTATCTCGGCTTCGGGGCCTATCTGCCCTACATGCCGGTCTGGTATGCCGAGCGGGGCCTGTCGCCAGAATGGATCGGTCTTGCGGCAGGGGCCGGCATGATCGGGCGCGTGGCGGTTGCGCCTCTCGGGGCCTTCTGGTCGGACCGGGCCGCGCGCCGGCGTGATGCGATCCTCGCCTTTTCGCTGGCGAGCCTTGCCGTCTTTCTGGCGCATGTCCCGGCCATTCATCCCGGTATCATTCTGGTCCTGGCGGGGCTCAGCGGCGCTGCTGTCACCGGCATCGTGCCGCTGGTTGATGCCTTTGCGATGGGGGAGGCCCGGCGCGGCGGCTTCGCCTTCGGTGTGCCGCGCGCCATCGGTTCGGGCCTGTTCATCATCGGCAATCTGGGCGCAGGCGCGCTGATCTCGGCCTTTGGCGGTGAAGCAGTTCTCGGCTGGGTGCTGGCCGGGGCGGCGCTCACCGTCGTGACAGCGCTTCTCCTGCCTGAAGGGCGTCTGGCGGATGCGATGGGAGGCACCGCGCCGTCTGCCACACCTCCCTTGCGCACACTTCTGGGCGCAGGGCTGCCACTTGCTTTTGCCGCGTCTGCGCTGATACAGGGCGCGCACGGTTTCTATTACGCCTTCTCCGCGCTTGCCTGGCAGGCGGACGGAGTGCCAGCCTGGGCTATCGGCCTGCTCTGGGCTACAGGGGTAGGCGCCGAAATCCTCTTTTTTGCCGCCTGGCCGCGCCTGCTCAAGGGTTGGAGCCCGGCCGCCATGCTGGCGATCGGCGGGGGCGTCGCAGCACTGCGATGGCTGGCGCTTTCCCTGTCGCCGCCGCTCTGGCTTCTTTTCCCCTTGCAGGGCCTGCATGCATTCAGTTTTGCAGCCGCCTATCTCGGCTTTCTGCGCTATGCTGCGGACCACGCGCCTGAACGCCTCGCCGCGACCGCGCAAGCCGTCAACTCCGCCTTCTCGGGCGGGCTCGTCCTTGCCGGTGCAACCTTTGTCTCTGGCCTGGCGTTTGCAGCCTTCGGGACAGGCGGTTTCGCGCTGATGGCTGTTCCGGCCGCTTTGGGGGGCGTGTGCGCCTTTGTGCTGATCCGGCGTGGCGGATAAGCGTCAGCGCGCATCTAATCTCTTCGCCCTTGTGCGTTGTGCCTTGGGAAAGCGCGCAAAGCGTCCGATAACTCAAGGCAGCCGTGCTGCACGCGCAGGAGACTTATGGTTGCCAGGACTGCCGACACGCTGACCTCGCCCGCGCTCGCCCTTCGCGAGGGTGACGGGGGCGCCGTACTGGAAGCCTCTGGCGACTGGACGATCGAGACTATTGGCGCAATGGACCGGCAGGTGCGCGACATTGCTGCCGCTTACAAACCTTCGCAATTGCAACTGGATGTATCCGGGCTTGGCCGGGTCGATACGTCTGGCGCCTACATGCTTGGCCGCCCCTTGCGCGAGGGTGATGACCCGGTGCGTGAGACAGTCTTTCGCGGAGAGCATCCGTCTGCCGCCCGGCTGATCAGCGAAGTCCACGCCCGCATGTGGCACGGCACCCCGCCCGAACCGCCCGGCTGGGGCCTGAAGAAGTTGCTGACACGGCTGGGTGCCGGCACCGAGCACATTCTGGAAGAGGCGTGGGACACGTTCGGCTTTTTCGGCCACACGCTGACAACGCTGGGCGCGTCGCTGCTCAATCCCACGCGTCTGCGCTGGACGCCAACCGTGCACCTGATGGAGACGGTGGGTATCAACGCCCTGCCGATCATTGCAGCCCTGTCCTTTTTCATCGGGGCGGTTGTCGCCTTCATGGGCGCGAGCCTGCTGGAAACTTTTGGCGCGGCCATATTCACCGTCGATCTGGTGGGCATATCGGTCTTGCGCGAGTTCGGAGTGCTGATCACCGCCATCATGCTCGCCGGGCGCTCTGACTCCGCTTTCACCGCCTCTATCGGCTCGATGAAGATGCAGCAGGAGGTCGATGCCATGCGCGTCATCGGCCTTGACCCCTACGAGGTGCTGGTCGTCCCGCGCGTCATTGCCTGCGTCGTGATGGCACCCTTGCTGACCCTTGCTGCCATGCTGGCGGGGCTTTTTGGCGGGCTGCTGGTCTCGTGGGTGACGCTGGATGTCTCGCCCAGCTATTTCCTGACCCGGCTCCAGAACGTCATTGACTGGACGCACTTCATGGTCGGCATGTCCAAGGCGCCGGTCTTCGGCCTCGTCATCGCGATCATCGGCTGCCGGCAGGGCATGAAGGTTGGCGGTGATGTGGAAAGCCTTGGCCAGCGCACCACGGCCTCGGTCGTGCAGGCCATTTTCATGGTCATCGTCATCGATGCGCTGTTCGCCCTGATGTATCTGGAGGCGGACATATGAGCGAGCGCGCCATCATCGAGGTGCGCGGGCTGGTCACCCGCTTTGGCGACCATGTCGTGCATGACGGGCTGGATCTCGAAGTCCGGCGCGGCGAGATACTCGGCATTGTGGGTGGATCGGGTAGCGGCAAGTCGGTTCTCCTGAACACGATATTGGGCCTAAAATCGCCCGATGGTGGCGAGGTTTTCTATGAGGGAAAGGCGCTCTCGCGCTTGTCTTCCAGTGAACGCGCGGCGCTGGAACGGCGCTGGGGTGTGCTCTTTCAGGGCTCGGCCCTGTTTTCTTCACTGACCGTGCAGGAAAATATCCAGGTGCCTTTGCGAGAACATGTAAGCCTGCCACCTGCGCTGATGGACGAGATTGCCTGCCTGAAGCTGGGCCTTGCAGGGCTTGGCGCGGAAGCGGCCGGGAAATACCCGTCAGAGCTTTCCGGCGGCATGAAGAAGCGGGCAGGCCTTGCCCGCGCGCTGGCCTTGGACCCGGACGTGCTCTTTCTCGACGAGCCGACCGCCGGGCTTGATCCGATCAGCGCGGCGGCGTTTGACAGCCTGATCGGGGAGTTGTCGCAAACGCTGGGCCTTACCATCCTTTTGGTCACCCACGATCTCGATACGCTGCATGCGGTTTGCGACCGGGTGGCGGTGATCGCGGAGAAGCGTATCATCGCGGTCGATACGCTCGACCGGCTCACCCGGCATCCCCATGAGTGGATACAGAGTTATTTCGGCGGCCCGCGTGGACGGGCAGCATTGAGGAGTTGAGTGATGGAAACCCGTGCCCACCACGCACTGGTCGGCCTGTTCGTCATCCTGCTGGCGCTTGCGGGCGGCCTGTTCTTTGTCTGGCTGTCGCAGGTTTCGTTTGACCGGGAGTTCCGCCAGTATGATGTCGTGTTCGAAGGGCCTGTGCGGGGCCTTCGAACCGCGTCCGAGGTGCGCTTTAATGGTATCCAGGTCGGCGAGGTCGTCGATCTGGGCCTGAACCCGGATGACACGAGCGAGGTGATCGCACGTGTGCGTGTCGATGCCTCCACCCCGATACGCGTGGACAGCTTCGCCCAGCTGGAGCCGCAAGGCCTGACAGGGCTTTCCTATATCCAGATTTCCAGCGGCGAATCCGGTTCGGCGCTTCTGGAAACACGCTTCGGCGACAGGCCTGCACGCATTTATGCCCGTCAGACGCAGCTAGATCTGCTGGTGCAGGGCGGCGAGACCTTGCTGGAGACCGTGCAGACCACGGGCGTGCTGGTGAACCGCCTGCTCAATGACGAAAACCAGGAGCAATTCTCGCTCCTTCTGACAAATCTGGCCACGCTGTCCGACCAGCTCGCCCAGAACGGGGCGATGATGGAGGAATTGCGTACCACGCTCGGCTCGGTCGAGCAGGCGGCGCAGGACATGTCGACCGCCGCCACCAGCATCGAGCAGTTCGGCGTGACCGCCGAGCGCTTCCTGATTGATGAGGTCGGCCCGATGGTCGCTGAGACCGAAGCGGCTTCCATAGCCGTCAATCAGGCCTCCATGGAAACCTATGACGCGCTGGTGGCCCTGCGGCCCGGACTGGAAACCTTTGCGACGGACGGCGTTTACCAGCTCAATGCCGCTTCACATGATCTGCGCCAGCTCGTGGCCAATCTGGAGCGGCTAACCGCCGAACTGGAAAACGATCCGGGCGGTCTGTTGACCCGTTCGCGTGGCGAGGAAGTCGAGGTGCCTCAATGAGACTGAAGACCCTGATTGCGGCAGGTGCCGCCCTTGCCGTCTCCGGGTGCATCACCCTGCTGCCGGAATCCGAACAGAGTGCGCTTTATCGCCTGTCTTCGCATGTTCCTGCCGGGGACGGCGTGAACCATGAGGCTGATGTGGTGCGCATTGCCCGCCCGCTTGCACCGCGCGCACTGGCTGGCGACCGGGTCGCGCTCGATACCGGGCAGGGCCAGCTCGGTTACATGGCGGGAGCCAACTGGGTCAGTGCCGCGCCGGTGCTTTTGCAAGAGCTCGTGATCGACACCTTCGACCGCCGCTCCGATCATCTGGTTGCGGCCCGTCCCGATGACGGTGTAGCCGCGCGCTGGGACCTGAGACTGGAAATGCGCCGTTTCGAGGCGATTTATGATCAGGGCAGCAATGGCGCGCCGAGCGTGGATGTCGCCATCCGCGCGCGTCTGATCGATACCGAAAACCGGGAAGTGTCTGGCGTGCGCACCTTTGAAGTGTCACAGCGCGCCGAAGGCAATCGCCAGGCACTCATCATCGATGCGTTCAGCCGGGCAGCCTCGCAGGTGTCGATCGATCTGGTCAGCTGGGCAGAGGCGCAGGCGGCAGCGTCTACCGCCGGGGCCGGGAATGGCGAGGCAGAAGACTAGCCGCTAACGCCGGCCGCGGCGCGGACGATTCCCACCGGCTGGCGGCTCGTCATCCTCGTCCGGGTCCATGTTGGCGAGCAGGTCCTTCCACCGCCAACCGCCTTCCGGGCGGGCTTCGTTGGCAAGGCGCTCGTCACGGGGGCGTTCGGGCGCGTCCTCCGCTTCCTCGTCCCGCGTGACAGCGTCGCGCGGCGCCAGCCGGACTTCATCGCTGTCGCGCTTGCTAGCCGGCTTGCGGCGGGCATTGAGCGGATCGGGCACTTCGTCGGGCGCGATGTCGATAGGCTTGCGGCCACCGGCCACCGATCCCATGCGCAACATGAAATCGGACAGCAATTCATAGTTGTGGCGCACGCGCGCCTGGAACATGGCGTCGATCTCGCGCGCGCTGTCGGCAGCCTCCTCGGCGGTCTGGTTCAGCTTGGCGAGGCCTTCGGTGAGGGCGCGTTCCAGTTCCAGCGTGGCACGCCGGGCGGCAGCCGGGGCGTCGTCAAAGCGAGAGCGCATGTCGCGCAGCATCATTTCGACATGGTCGGCCTGCTTGCGGGCCGCATCGAGGGTTTCGGCCATTTGCTGGCGCACGGTTTCGCTGGCGGTCTCTCCGGCCTTCGCTGCTTTCTCCACCAGCATTTCCGCTTCGCGCAGGCGCGCCTGGAAAGCCTCGTCGGAGCGCCGTGCCGCCTCGAAGCCTGCCTCGCTGACGCGTTCCAGCGCGGCTTCAGCGGCACCAGCCTGACCAGAGAAGCGTTCAGCGGCCTCCGTTGCGGCCACGCGCGCTTCCTGCGCGGTGTCAGTCAGGCGGCGCAGCACGGCTTCGCTTGCTTCAGCGGCGAGGCGCGTCTCGCTTTCGATCGTCTTTGACAGGGCAGATGCGCGCGTGATCGCATCGTTGATGGCGCGGGTGAAGACCGCGCCACTTTCCTCGGCCGATTTGCGCAAGGTTTCCGCGCCCGACCCTGCGGTACGCGAAAGGGTTTCCAGCTCGGCTTTATGGAAGTCGAGCGCGGCGGCGATCTTCTCCTGCTCCTTGCGCAGGGCTTCGCTGGCTTCTGCCAGCTTCTCGCGATGCTTGTGATAGGCCGCGTCGAGGCCATCGCCCCGGCTTTTCAGCGTATCGGCAAGCTCGCGCATGTCTGCGGCACGCGTGGCAAGGATTTGCGAGGCCTTCTCAGCGGACTTGATGGTCTCGTCGCTGGCACCTGACAGGCGCTCGGCGCCCGCGCGCAGCGTGATCGCGCCTTCGCTTGCCTTTTCCTTTGCCAGCTCGGCCGCTGCGGCGACCATTTCGGATTGTTCCTGAATGGCAGCGGCGATAAGGGCGGCCTTGTCGTCCAGACTATCGGCGATCTCGGCGAGCTTTTCGCGCTCGCCCTTGAGGGAGCGCATCAGCGATTCCACCCGTTCACGCGCGGCGCGGGAGGTATCCTCCAGGCT
>NZ_JBQLZR010000012.1:0-4853 GCF_052168375.1 Glycocaulis sp. | reverse complement strand
CCCGCAAGGATGAGCGCCGCAAGGAGCTGGCAGAATGGAATGTCGCCGCGCAGCAATACTTCGTCCGTGAGCTGACCGGTCCGCGTGGGGGCGAAGCGCGCGCCTATCTGGAGCGCCGGGGGCTGGGGCCGCGCGACTGGGAGCGGTTTGGTCTGGGTTTTGCGCCGGAGTTGCGCACCGGGCTGAAGGACGCACTCATCAATCAGGGGGCCAAACCCGATGAGCTGGTCACCGCGGGCCTTCTGATAGCACCCGAAGATGGCGGCGCGGCGTTTGACCGGTTCCGGGGCCGGGTCATGTTCCCGATCCACGATCCGCGCGGGCGCCTTGTGGCGTTTGGCGGACGGGCGCTGTCGAAGGATGCGCGCGCCAAGTATCTCAACTCGCCCGAGACACCGCTCTTTCACAAGAGCCATGTCCTGTACCGTTATCCCGAAGCGCGCACGGCAGCGTCCGATCCGAAAGCCGGTATTCGCGGCCTGATCGTCGCCGAGGGCTATATGGACGTGATCGCACTGAACCGGGCGGGGCTGGTTCATGCGGTTGCTCCGCTGGGTACGGCGCTGACCGAGGATCAGATACGGCTGTTGTGGCGCGCGGGGCCGGAGCCTGTGATCTGCCTTGACGGGGATGGCGCCGGGCAGCGTGCCGCCGGCCTTGCGGCCGAGCGGGCTCTGCCCTTGCTGGAGCCGGGCAAGACCTTGCGTTTCGTCTTCCTGCCTGATGGCCAGGACCCGGACGATGTTCTGAAGGCCAAAGGTGCGGACGCGCTCCGCGCGCTGGTCGCCGATACGCGATCGCTGGCAGACCTGCTGTGGGATCGCGAGTTTTCAGCCGAGCCGCTGAACGACCCTGACCGCCGGGCCGGTTTCCGGCGCCGCCTGCGTGCGCTGGTCTCCAAGATCACCGATCCGGACGTGCGCGAGGAATACAAGGCCGAGTTTGACCGGCGCATGGCGTCCGCCTTCGGTCGGCAGCCTTCGCGCGCGCCATGGCGGGGCCGTCCCAACGCCCTTGGCATCTCCGATGCGCTACCGAATCCAAAAACGCTGCAGCTAGCAAAGAGCAATAAGCCTAAGGCGTTGCTAGCTCAGCTGATTTGGCGAGCTATCCAAGACCCTTCGATAGCCAAGAGTGAAGCAGAAACTTTGGCTGAACTTGAGTGTGGTCCCTTAAATCGCCTTCGTGACGATATAATTGATGTCGCTCTTGAGAATGGCGCATTGGAACCGTCAGCGATGATACGGGAATTGCAGGCCCGTGGGCATGAACGCGACATCGGAGCTATGAAAGAACGTTGGCTCGATACTGAAGCGAGTATGAGAATATTTGAGCTCGCTGGCGGCGATGTATTGGCGGGTTGGAAAGCGTTGGCTGCAAGGTACATGGAACAGAAGGAAACTGAATCAGTTTCAAAATTGTCGGACTCAGGATTAGGCGCTCACATTTCAGACGAATTGTTCCAGCAGATGGTCAATGAGGTTGCCGCCCAGCGGAAGCGGAAGTGACCCCGATTATGATCAACCAAGCGGAAACGCTCGCCGAGATGGATTGCGGTCCGCTTGACAGTCTGCGTGACGCTATTCTAGACGCATGTTCCCTTGGGGGAGGTATGGACAGAGACGGGCTGAAGCGCGAGCTTGCGCGTCAGGGCCATCAGGGCGCGCTGCGCAAGCTGGGTGTCGAGCGGGCAGCCATGCTCGCGGTGATGGGCGGCGAGGACGCAGCCCCGTCAGACAGGTTGCACGCTTGGCGAAAAGCGGCGGCTTCCTATATGGAGAGGGTTGAAGAGGAACGCATCCGCGGTGAGGCGCGTCTTCTTGAAAGCGAGGCGCTGGAGCGCGGCGATGCGGCCGAGGTGCACCAGCTCATCGCAGGGTATAAGGCCAGCCGCCGGCGCAAATAGCGCACGCGCGGTCAATTTTGTTTGTGGTGGCAGGCGATCCGGCCGCCAAGGGAGTTCAAGTCAGGCATGACCAAAGCAGCGACCGAGACGGCTGAAGCAGCCCCGGAAAATCAGGACGGCCCGCTTCTCGATCTCAATGACCTGTCGGTCAAGGCGATGGTGAAGACCGCCAAGAAGCGCGGTTATGTCACCCATGACGAGCTCAACAAGGTCCTTCCCTCCGAAGAGTTTTCCTCTGAGCAGATCGAGGACGTGCTCTCCCAGCTCTCCGAGATGGGCATCACGGTCGTCGATTCGGAAGACGATGTGGAAGAGTCCGATGCCAGCGGCGCCGATGGCGACGATGACGAGGATGATGACGGCCGCTCGCGCGCTGTTTCCGCCAAATCGAAGACCGCTATTGCCGGTCAGAACACCACCTCCGCGCAGGACCGCACTGATGACCCGGTGCGCATGTATCTGCGCGAAATGGGTTCGGTGGAGCTGCTTTCGCGCGAAGGCGAGATTGCCATCGCCAAGCGCATCGAGGCGGGCCGCAACGCGATGATCCGCGGGCTATGCGAAAGCCCGCTGACCTTCGAGGCCATCATGGTGTGGCGCGAGGAATTGCAGACCGGCCAGGTGCTGCTGCGCGACATTATCGACCTTGATGCCACCTATGGCGGTGTCCGCGAAGACCATTCCGAAACGGGTGCGCCCGATGCCGGGCGCGGTCCGGCTGCAAACATCCGTGATGCGGTGCGCAACCGCGCCGAGGGCAATGACGACGATAAATCCGACTCTGGCGAGGAGGGCGAGAATGCCGCTCCGGGCGAAGACGAGGAGGATGATGAAGACGGCGCAAACCTGTCGCTTGCCGCGATGGAGGCCGAGCTGCGCGAAGGCGTCATGGAGACGCTGGACGCCGTGGCCGGTGACTTCTCCACCTTCCGCAAGCTGCAGGACAAGCTCGTCAATCTCCGCCTTGAGGGCAAGGACCTCTCCAAGAAGGATCGCGAGACCTATGACGGGGTGCGCGAGTCCATCGTTGCCAACCTCAATTCGCTGAACCTGAACAATGCGCGGATCGAGGCGCTGGTCGAACAGCTCGATGCGATCAACAAGCGTCTGGTCGTGCTGGAAGGCAAGCTCCTGCGCTCGGCTGAAGCGCACGGCGTGCCGCGTCACGAATTCATGCAGGCCTATCACGGCCACGAGCTTGATCCCAACTGGCTCGATGACTGGAAAGCCAAGTCTGCGCCGTGGAAGAAGTTTGCCGAGCGCGAGGAAAAGGAAGCCGCCCAGATCCGCGAGCAGATCGCCGAGCTGGCTCAGGAATCCGGCGTGCCGATCGACGATTTCCGCCGCATCGTGGCGACCGTCCAGAAAGGCGCGCGCGAGGCGCGTATCGCCAAGAAGGAAATGGTGGAGGCCAATCTGCGCCTCGTCATCTCCATCGCCAAGAAATACACCAATCGCGGGCTGCAATTCCTGGACCTGATCCAGGAAGGCAATATCGGCCTCATGAAAGCGGTCGACAAGTTCGAGTACCGCCGTGGCTACAAGTTCTCCACCTATGCGACCTGGTGGATACGTCAGGCGATTACCCGTTCCATCGCCGACCAGGCGCGCACCATCCGCATCCCGGTCCACATGATCGAGACGATCAACAAGATCGTGCGGACCAGCCGCCAGATGCTGCACGAGATTGGCCGCGAGCCGACCCCGGAAGAGCTGGCCGAGAAGCTCTCCATGCCGCTGGAAAAGGTTCGCAAGGTGATGAAGATCGCCAAGGAGCCGATCTCCCTTGAAACGCCGATTGGCGACGAGGAAGACAGCCATCTGGGCGATTTCATCGAGGACAAGAACGCGGTCCTGCCGATCGATGCGGCCATCCATTCGAACCTGCGCGAAACCACCACGCTGGTGCTCGCCAGCCTGACCCCGCGTGAAGAACGTGTGCTGCGCATGCGCTTTGGTATCGGCATGAACACCGATCACACGCTGGAAGAGGTCGGCCAGCAATTCTCGGTCACGCGCGAGCGTATCCGCCAGATCGAAGCCAAGGCCCTGCGCAAGCTGAAACACCCGAGCCGCAGCCGCAAGCTGCGCAGCTTCCTGGACAGCTAGGGTTCGTACGTTTCCCGGTTTCAAAGACGCCGCCGGTCTCTACTGACCGGCGGCGTTTTCATTTCCCGAGCATGCCGGCTCTGATCGGCGGCCGTGCGTCACGCAGCCGCAGCAGACCGTCTGCGCCAATAGAAGCAATTAGATAGAGTTGTGAGCAGCCTTTGACTGGACAGGCGCCCTGTTGCATTGCAACATCTTTTTTCCAGAAAAATGAACGTTGTTCACTTTTCAAACGCTCGTCATGGCCCTATCTTCCCGGTGCACGTTCAACGCAACGCCCGGTCAACAGGGCGCCCATCTTTCGGAGACTGACATGTCCTTCAAATTCTCCTCCCCGATCCTGATGACCGCTGCTGCTGCCATGATGGCTGCCGGCCTGTCTGTCGCCAGTGCATCGTCTGCCGAAGCGCAAGTGTGCGAGCCGGCCTTTGTGGCCCAGAGCACGGCGCACCGCTCGGTGCGTGCCTCTGTGCAGCGCTTTGAGCGCGGCCAGTGGCGCGAAGCGGCCCACTTCGCCAATGAGGCGCTGTCGCGCCGCAATGCAGCCCCCACCATGGCAGCCGCCCAGACCAATCTGTGCGGCGCGCTTGCCAATATGGGTGATGAGGGCGCGATGGATGCCTGCAACGCCGCCGTTGAAGCCAATGAAGGCGGCTGGGAAGCCCTGAACAATCGCGGCGCAGCCTATGCGCTTGCCGGTAACGCCTCTGCCGCGGCGGCTGACTTCGCCGCTGCTGCGGCCATCGAGGGTGCAGGACCGGAAGCGGCGGCCAACGCCGCCTCCTGCCGCTAGGCCTGAACAGATTTCCACTGCCCGGGCATAATCCCCCCGCCCGGG
>NZ_JBQLZR010000011.1:0-13196 GCF_052168375.1 Glycocaulis sp. | reverse complement strand
TCTGGAATGACGACCAGCGCTCGACCCGCCTGGCGCGCACAGGCGCCTTTGTGGACCTGACCCTGATCGAGGCAGGCGGGCACAGCCAGGCGCTGAGTTATCAGGTGCCGGACGTCAATCAGTGCGCCCAATGCCATGTGACTGATGCCTCGACCGGCGCGATCCGCCCAATCGGTCCGAGGGCGCGCCACCTCAATGGCGATTACCCCTATGCAGGCGGGAGGGCCAACCAGCTCGTCCACTGGACCGAGACCGGATTGCTGTCGGGCATGCCGGACCTTGGCGCCGCACCGCAAAACGCCGTCTGGCATGGCGAGACCCTGCTTTCGGGCATGGCTCTGGATGAAGCGGCGCGCGCCTATATCGATATCAACTGCGCCCATTGCCATTCGCGCACCGGCCATGCCCGGACATCGGGACTATATCTGGAGCCGGGCGACCCGGTGGGTGCGAGCTTTGGTGTCTGCAAGCCGCCCATCGCCGCCGGGCGCGGTACGGGCAACCGCCTCTACTCCATCGTGCCGGGCGACAGCCACGCCTCCATCTTCACCTTCCGCATGGAGACAACGCGCCCCGATGCGATGATGCCGGAGCTCGGCCGGAACCTTACCCACCGCGAGGGCGCCGCCCTAGTCGCCCGCTGGATCGATGCGATGGCAGGCGGGTGCTGAAGCAATAGCGCGTCCGATGACGGCGCGCTTGGCGCAAGCCCCGCACTGAGGCATTGTTGGCGCGTTGCGCGAACGGAGTTGACCCACGCCATGAAACGCCTTGCCCTGGTGACCGCTCTTGCAGGCCTTGCTGTCAGCGCCTGTGCCACCACGCCGACCTGCCGCGAGGCGGACATGGCCGAACGCGCGGCGTTTGCCCAGATCGTGGCCGGTCATCCAGGCGGCCTCGCTGACAGTCTGCCGACCGAAAGCGCCGCGCTCGCCGGACAGCTCCGCGACGGCGATACCGCGCTTCGCAACCAGATTTTCGGCCAGCGCATGGGCGATTATTCAGTGCGCACCGTGCTGATGCAGCCGCCCTTGTGTGTCTATGAGCAACCGGTCTCCTCGACCGAGCGCATTTCCTACGTCTTCCCCAACGGACGTTTCCAGACCTTGAACCCGGAAGGCACGACCGCCGCCAATCTGGGCAGCCCGGCGCGCGATCATGCCCGCTGCCATTTCCGCCTCATTGACGGGCAATGGCGCCTGACCGACGCCTGCACCTCGACCTTCCAGACGCCGGCTCCGGTGAGCTAGCGAACCTTACGAGGCCGAGCGCAGGCTTTCGCGAAAACCGGTAAGTTCGGTGTCGAGGCGGTCTGCAGCCTCCCCCAGGGCCTGCGATGATCCGGCAAAACGGTCGGCAGCGGCTAGCGTGCGTCCGGCCGCCGAGCGCACGTCCTCGATGCGGCTATTGATACCGCCGGTCGAGGCGGCGGCTTTACCCGCCAGCGCCGCGATCTCGTTGGTGGCGCCCGATTGCTCGCCAAAGGCCTGACGGGCGCTGGCAGAGCTTGCCCGCACTTCGCCCAGGATTTCCGAAATGCGCGACAGGGCCTCGCCCGCACCTTGCGAGGCCGAAGTGATGGCTTCAATACGCGCCCGGATGTCAGAGGTCGCCTTTGAGGTCTGCTCGGCAAGCGCCTTCACTTCCGATGCCACGACGGCAAAGCCCTTGCCGGCCTCACCGGCCCGTGCTGCCTCGATCGTGGCGTTGAGGGCGAGGAGGTTGGTCTGCTCGGCAATGTCGGCAACGAGACCGGCAATCGCCTCGACCTCACGGCCTGCCTTGTCCAGCTCGCGCATGGAGTCCCCGGCTTTCTGGGCTTCGCCCGTTGCACGTTCCGACACCGCATCGGCGCCTTCCATGATCCGCGATACTTCGCTTATCGAGGCAGCAAGCTCCTGCGCGGCTGCAGCCACAGCTTCGAAATGACCCGACGTTTCCGCCGAACGGCCCGCTGCTTCATCCGCGCCGGAACGCGTCTGGCCCGCATCACCGCGCACGTCAGCGGCCAGAGCCTGCATTTGCCTCGAAACCTCGCGCAGATCGGCCAGAACGCCCGCCACCGTATGCTCGAAATCGCTGGCAAGCGCATTTACCTGCACGCGCCCTGCCTCGATCTGGACTGACCGCTCACGGTCGGCCTCGGCCAGTTGCCGCGCCTGCAGATTGGCCGCTTCAGCCTCCGCAATCGCAATGCCGGCATTGTCCAGCGCACCGACAATGCGCTGGGACAGCCAGACCAGAACTGCCGTCTGCCCAATCACGACCGCTGCATGCAGGAGGACCCGCCCGAAATCGGCACCGCCGGGGAATACCGCCAGGGGCAAAGCGAAGTTCAGCACCAGATGGTGCACGGCCGTCACCGCAGCCGCCGTCACGATGGCTCGCCAGTCGCACAGCAAGGTTGCAACCGAAAGTGCGGCAAAGAAGATCATGTGCATGTCGAGCTGCCAGGCACTGCCGGATGCCAGCCAGGTCAGAGCTGCCGGGAAGGCGATCAGTCCGGCGGCCATCGTCATCCGCGTCGCAGCCGCCTGGGGCGCTAGGCGCACCGATGCAAAGGCGCAGCCTGCCACCAGCAGCAGGAAGACGGTTCCGGCAACGAGACGCTCAGGAGCCACGAAGAGCGCGGCCAGCGCATAGACCGCCGCAAAGGCACCCAGAAGGATGGCCAGCACGCGCTGGGATTGCTGGCGGACGGCGTCAATGCGGGTCATGAACGGATCTCCGTTGGATCAGACGTACCGGGCGGACAGCTCCACCCGGAGAGGGGGGCAAGGACGAAAAGGGCGCCGTGTTCACGCAAGGCTGCAGGGCCATTGTGCTCGCTGGCATCCGGCATCTCGATCCTTACAAGTACACCGCCGCGAAGCGGTTCGGCGGCCTCAGCCCCGGCTGCCGCCGCCGCAAGAAGCCTGTCGCCGGGGGCGCCGCCGGGTGCAAAAACGGCGAGCATGGTGCCGCCGGCGGGCGGAGCCAGCATCAGCGCAGGCGGAACAAGACACACCAGCGCCAGCATGGCGGTCAGGATCAGGCGGGCCTGCGTCTGCCGGGATGGCACCATTTCGTCCCGCATCCTTCCTTTCAGGACCGTCTCACGCTCGCGCGCGAGGGTAATCAGACCCTGAGCACTCGCCTGTTTCGGCTAATAAAGCGTTAGCCATCTCAACAGCTTGGGCGGGTGACTGCATTTTTTCTGCATTGGCACCGGGAACGTTTGAGAGGGCCTGCGAATTGATCCCATGTCTGGCCGGTCTGCCCCCGCTTCCCCCGAGATGACGGACCGGCGCAACAGAGGAATGACAGACATGAAGACGTTTCTGATTTCTGGCGTTTCGGCTCTCGCGCTGGCCGGCATGGCTTTCGCGGCTCCGTTTGAAGACGCTGACACCGACGGTGATGGCCGCATCTCGCTGAGCGAGGTTCAGGCTCTGGACAGCGCCACCACCGAAGCCGAGTTCACGCTGTATGACGTCGATCTCGATGGCGGTCTGGATGAAGACGAGTATGCCGCCTGGCACACCGCGACCCAGGACGCTGACGAAACGGACGCCTATTCGGATGAGCCCGTGATGGACGATCCGATGGCCGACGAAGATCCGGTCGAGCTGGAAGAAGTGCCGGCTGACCCGTACGAGCCCTCGACCGAAAAGTCTTTCGAAGATGAGGAAGACAAGGACGAGTACGCCGACGAAGAGAATGCGGATGAAGATCGCCGCGTTCAGGGCGGCGAAGGTGACTACAGCGAAGGCGACTACAGCGAAAGCGATGCCGCCTACGGTGAAGGTGAAGTGACCTCGGATGAGGACGCTGACGCCGACGAGGTCACCGAGGATCTCAACGAGGAACAGGCCGAGGACCTTGAGTCCGACGCCGAGGAAGACGGTGACGAGAGCGATCCCTGGAAATAGGGAAAGTTCCTGACACCGGCCTGGCCCCCTGTCACCCGCCTCCTCCCCGCCCAATCCCCGGAGGCGGAATGGCGGGGGGTCCGGCACTCCGGAGGCAGGAGGGTGAATCCCGCCACCCTCCAGCCCGAAGGGCCGCTCTGATGAGCGGCCCTTTGCGCGTCAGCAGATGGCGCTAGCCCCAGGGACCGCCGAAGCTGTCCCGGCTCTCCTTGCCCGATTGAGGCGCGTTGCCTGACCACGGACCTTCCTCGCCCCACGGGCCGCCCGGATAGCGCCCGGCACCGGCCATCTGGCGCAAACGCGCGATCCGGTTGGCCGTCGAGGGGTGGGTTGAAAACAGATTGTCCGCACCCTGCCCGTTAAGCGGATTGATGATGAACATGTGCGCGGTAGCGGGGTTTCGCTCGGCAGACGGGTTCAGGGTGGTGCGTGCACCGCGCTCGATCTTCTCCAGCGCAGCCGCCAGCGACATCGGATTGCCTGCGATTTCCGCGCCGACCCGGTCAGCCTCATACTCGCGCGAGCGCGAGATGGCCATCTGGACAAGGCCCGCCGCCATCGGCGCAAAGATCGCCAGCGCAATGGCGCCGATCAACCCGCCACGATCACGCCCGCCTCCGAAAAAGAGGGCAAAATTGGCGAGAAAGCCGATGGCACCGGCAAGGGTCGCGGTTACCGTCATGGTCAGCGTGTCGCGGTTCTTCACATGAGCAAGCTCGTGCGCCATCACGCCGGCCACTTCCTCGCGCGTCAGACGCGACAGGAGCCCGGTCGTCGCCGCAACGGCTGCATTCTGAGGGTCGCGCCCGGTGGCAAAGGCGTTGGGCTGGGGCGTGTCGATGACATAGACGCGCGGGCGCGGCATGCCTGCCCGGTCAGCGAGCGCAATCGTATCCTGCGCATAGCGAAGGAGCGCCGGATCGCGCTCATCCGGGCCAATTTCGCGCGCGCCATGCATGGAGAGAACCATCTTGTCGGAATTCCACCAGGCCATCACGTTCAACGCGCCCGCAATGACCAGCGCTATCGCGGCCCCGCCCGGTCCGCCAATGAGATAGCCGACCGCGCCGAACAGCCCTGTCAGGGCGGCGAGCAGGATAAAGGTACGCATCGAATTGGCTGTCATGTGGGACCCTGCTGCAATCATGGTGAAGGCGGTATACCGGGCTGGATCAGCGCCCGTCCCGGCCCTAGATATCTGGTATGACCGACGAGACTTCACAAGATGCCAGAAAGCCGCTGAGCCCCGCTGCGCAGCGTGCTCTCGCCGAGGCCGAAGAGCGCCGCAAGGCGGCAGATGCGCAAGCGGCCCTGCCCGAAGAGCTGGGCGGGCCAAAGGGCCCAGAACCCACACGCTATGGCGATTGGGAGAAAAGGGGCATTGCCCACGATTTCTGACCCACCGGCAGGCTTTGGCGCTGCGCCTTGCGGCTTGGAAAAGGAATATATTCCGCTATAATTCCTTTATGCGGCTTTTTATCTTTTTGTTAAGCATTATTGCCACGAGCGTGGCAGAGGCCCGTCAGGTCATTTCCGGCCCGGTGGAGGCCGAAGTGGTCAGCGTGATCGATGGCGACACGGTGGACGTGCGCGCCTTCATCTGGCCGGGACATATCGTCGAAACGCGTGTGCGTCTGGCGGATGTGGATGCTCCGGAAATACGCCGCGTTGCCTGCGAGGCCGAACGCGAGGCGGGTCATGCCGCGAAACGCTTCGTGGAAGCAGCGCTGATGCCGGAGGGCGAGCCGGGCCTGCGCGTGCAGATCCGCAATGTCACGCTTGGCAGCTTTGCCGGTCGTGTGGTGGCAGGGCTTTCCCTGCCCGACGGGCGCGATCTCGGCGCCGTGCTGCTGGAGGAGGGGCTCGTCACGCCCTATTCGGCGCGTGGCGGCTGGTGCCCGTCACTGGAAGCGCGTCAGGAGGCTTCGGCCAGCCGCTCCTGACGCTTGCGTTCGGCACGCGCCCAAGCCTTTTCATGGAAGTAATAGGCGACCGTCTGCACGGCAGGCTCGATAAGGCCGATAGCAAGCGCGGCGCGCCAGTCCCAGGTAAGGAGAAAGGCGACCGTCATGGCCACCACCAGGTGCATGATGGCATAGGTCACAGCCTTGGCGGTGTTGCGCGATGGCCTGAACAGCGCAAGGAAACCCGGCGCGCATGGGCGGCCATCCTCCATCGTCCCGTGACGGTGCAGCAGCATTCTGAAAAATTCTGCCATGGGCGTCGCTCCTGGGGCCTCTTGCCCTTCAGAGGATATGGTCTTTACGCCGCCGCACACAATGGATTGTTTCGATCAAACCCATAGATGCCGCTCAGCCGGGCGTCACCAGAGGCGGTTCCCCGCCAAGGCTCAGCGCCGCGCCTGCAAGATAGAGCGAGCCGCAAATCACGACGCGCGGACGCTCGATGATGTGACAGGCATCGTGGAGCGCCTCGACCAGCCCGGCGCTTGTCTGCGCGAAATGCCCGGCCCGGCGCGCCGCCTCGGCAGCCTCCTGCGCGCTCATCGCCCCTTCGCGCGCTGCAAAGCCGGACACAGTGATTACAAGGCCAGCAAGACCGGCAAAGGGTTTCAGGAATGCCGTTGCGTCGCGCCCTGCGGAGAAGCCGCATATCAGCACTAGCGGGCGTTCCTCGCGCGCTTCGAGTTCCCCCATCACCTGGGCGAGCACCTCGCCAGCGGCCGGGTTATGCCCGCCATCAAGCCACAACTCCGCGCCCGCCTCGCGAGCGATATCGCCGAGCGGGCCTGAACCGAGCCGTTGCATGCGCGCCGGCCAGCGTGCGTTTACCAACCCGTCGCGCACCGCCTCTTCGGAAAGTCCGATCTGCCGGGCCACCGCGATGGCGCCAGCGGCGTTGGCCGTCTGGTGCGAGCCGACAAGCCCCGGCAAAGGCAGGTCCCAGAGCAGGTTCTCCTCCTCGTAGACCAGCCGGTCATGCTCAACAAAAGCCCGGTAATCGCGGTCGAAAAGCGTGATGACCGCCCCCGTCCTGAAGGCAGCGCGTTCAATGGCCATCAGGCTTTCATCGGCCTGTGGCCCGACCACGCAAGGCACGCCGGGCTTGATGATGCCCGCCTTTTCCGAGGCGATCTTTTCCAGCGTATCGCCCAGATAGGCCTGATGATCATAGCTGACGGGCGTGATGAGGGTGACCGCAGGGTTCGTGATCACATTCGTCGCATCAAGGCGCCCGCCCAGCCCGACCTCGAGGATCAGCCGGTCGGCAGGCGTCTCGCTGAAAAGCAGGAAGGCTGCCGCCGTCGTCGCCTCGAAAAAGGTCAGCGGCTGACCGGCATTGGCCGCTTCCACACGGTGGAGCGCATCAAGAAGCGGACTATCGGCGGCCTCGGCCCCGGCCAGCACGATACGCTCATTGAAGCGCACCAGATGAGGCGAGGTATAGACATGCACCTTCTCGCCTGCCGCCTCGCACATGGCTTTCAGGAAGGCGGCGCTGGAGCCCTTGCCGTTCGTTCCCGCGATATGAATGGTCGAGGGCAGGCGGTCTTGCGGATTGCCGAGCGCGGCGAGAAGGCGCACCAGCCGGTCCAGCGACAGATCCATGCTGGCCGGATGCAAGGTGGCAAGCCGGGCCAGCGTGTCGGCAATGCTCATGACAGGGTCAGGCCGCAGGCGCAGGCAGGTTGGAACTTGCCGCCGGGCGCTTCATCAGCGTACGCAAGACATTGCCGAGAACGCGCGGCAGGTCACGGCGATGGACAACCCGGTCCACCATGCCCTTTTCAAGCAGGTACTCGGCCCGCTGGAAGCCCTCGGGCAGTTTCTCGCGGATCGTCTGCTCGATCACACGCTGGCCGGCAAAGCCGATAAGCGCGCCGGGTTCTGCCAGATGCACATCGCCCAGCATGGCGTAGGAGGCGGTGACCCCGCCCGTGGTCGGGTCGGTGAGCACGACGATATAGGGAAGGCCAGCATCGCGCATCATTTCCACGCCAATGGTCGTACGCGGCATCTGCATGAGGGACAGGCAGCCCTCCTGCATGCGTGCACCGCCCGCAGCGGTGAAGACCACCAGCGGCGTGCGGCGTTCAACAGCCGTCTCGGCCGCTTTCAGGAAGGACTCGCCCGCGGCCATGCCCAGCGATCCGCCCATGAAGGAGAAATCCTGCACCAGCACGGTGGTCTCGATGCCCTGAATGCGGCCAACGGCTATGACCATCGCGTCCTCGCGGCCCGTCTTCTTGCGGGCAGCGGCCAGGCGGGAGGAATAGGGCTTGTCGTCGCGGAATTTCAGCGGGTCCTTGGCGACTTCGGGAAGGGCAATGTCTTCCCACGTGGCATCGAACGTATAGCGCAGGCGTACATCCGGCCCGATGCGCACATGATGGCCCGCAGGCGTGACATGCAGCGCGGCTTCAAGATCCTTGTGGAAGACCATCTCGCCCGAAAGCGGGCATTTCATCCAGAGATTCTCCGGCGTGTCGCGCTTCTCGAACATGCGCGAAACGCCCGGAGGGGTAAGTTTGGAAAGCCAGTTCATGAATGTGTCCCAGGCTGCCTGTAGCGGGGATTATCGCGCATTATGGGTGGCAGATGCCAGTTCTTTGGCCAGTTTGACCGCGCCGGCCACTCCGCCCTCCGCCAGGGCGTCGACAATGGCCGAGCCGACAACCACCGCATCGGCAACTTTTGCGATCTCGGCGGCGCGTTCGGGCGTCTTTACCCCAAAACCCACCGCCACCGGAAGTCCGGACGCCTTGCGCACCCGGTCAACGGCCGATGACACCACTGCCGTCTGGCCGATCCCGGCACCTGTGACCCCTGTGGTCGAGACGTAATAGACAAAGCCGGACGTGTTCTTCACGACTTGCGGCAGGCGCGCATCGTCAGTCGTCGGCGTGGCAAGGCGGATGAGGGAAAGGCCTTCGCGCTCCATCGGTTCGCGAAGCGGCGCATCTTCCTCTGGCGGCAGGTCGACACAGATCACACCGTCCGCGCCGGCAGCCGACGCGGCCTCGACAAAGGCCTCATAGCCAAAGGCGTGAAACGGGTTGGCATACCCCATGATGACGACAGGCGTTGCCGCATTGGTCTTGCGGAATTCGGCAATGAGCTGAAGCACGCCGCGAAGCGTCATGCCGCTACTCAGCGCCCGCAGCGCCGCTCGCTGGATGGGCGGGCCGTCAGCCATCGGATCGGTGAAGGGGGCGCCCAGCTCGATAATGTCGGCCCCGGCCTCAGCCAGGCCATGCATGGTCGCAAGCGTGGTCGCGCCATCGGGATCACCGGCCATCACATAGGCCACGAAACCGGCTTTGCCTTGAGATTTAAGCTTCGCAAACGTGTCGGAAAGGCGTGTCATCCTAAAGCTCCACACCCAGCGCGCCGGCAACCGAGAACACATCCTTGTCGCCCCGGCCGCACATATTCATCAGGATGACGCCATCAGGTCCCAGCTCGCGGGCTAGGTCGCGCACGCGGGCCAGCGCATGGGCAGGTTCCAGCGCCGGGATGATGCCTTCCAGCTTCGAGCAGAGCTGGAACATTTCCAGCGCCTCGGCGTCCGTGGCATGGCGGTATTCCGCGCGCCCGGCATCATGCAGGAAGGCGTGTTCCGGCCCGATACCGGGATAGTCGAGACCGGCCGAGATGGAGTGTCCCTCGACGATCTGGCCATCCTCGTCCTGCAAGAGATAGGTGCGGTTACCGTGGAGGATGCCGGGCTTGCCGCCATTCAGGCTGGCGGCATGGTCTGGCGTATCGACGCCCTTGCCGGCGGCTTCGACGCCGATCAGGCGGACGCTTTCATCCTCGAGGAAGGGATAGAACAGCCCCATCGCGTTTGATCCGCCGCCAATGCAGGCGACAGCAGCGTCGGGCAGTCGGCCAATGCGTTCCATCATCTGCGCGCGCGCTTCCCGCCCGATCACGCTCTGGAAATCGCGCACCATCATCGGATAGGGGTGCGGACCGGCCACCGTGCCGATGACGTAGAAGGTGTCGTCCGGGTTCGTCACCCAGTCGCGCAGCGCCTCGTTCATGGCGTCCTTCAGCGTGCCGCGCCCGGACGTGACGGCATGCACCTTCGCGCCGAGGAGCTTCATGCGGAAGACGTTCGGCTTTTGCCGCTCCACGTCCGTCGCGCCCATATAGACTTCGCATGGCAGGCCGAAGCGGGCAGCAACCGTGGCGGTCGCCACGCCATGCTGACCGGCGCCGGTCTCGGCAATGATGCGCGTCTTGCCCATCAGGCGGGCGAGCAGCACCTGCCCGAGGCAATTATTGATCTTGTGCGCGCCGGTATGGTTCAGCTCGTCGCGCTTGAACCAGATTTGCGCCCCGCCGAAGGCTTCCGTCAGGCGTTCGGCAAAATAAAGCGGGCTGGGCCTGCCGACGAAATCGCGCGCGAAGTCCTCCAGCTCGTTCACGAAGGCCGGATCGTCCTTCCACTTTGCATAGGCCTTTTCCAGCGCCAGCACGTTGGGCATCAGCGTCTCGGCGACGAACCGGCCGCCATACGCGCCAAAAAGGCCATTGGCGTCAGGATATTGGGAAAAGGCATTGGGCTGGGTCATGGGATCATTCACACGGGCTTGCACGGGAGAGGGTCTGATCTAGAGCGTGAGACCGGCTGAGGGAAGCGGGGAATGTGGCCGCGCCGCATATCCATGGGTTCAGGCTCTGGGACCGGGATCCTGGTCGATAGGTCAGAGGGAAACTGACGGAGTTTTCCAAACCGGAACACAATCCGGGACCCCGGCCCCCGGGCCGGGGTCTATTCTGCACCATCCCGCCAGCCCTACCGCTTCGCCGCAGCGATGAAAGCTGCAATCTTGGCCACATCTTTCATGCCCGGCGCGCTTTCAACTCCGGAGACAGTGTCGACGGCTCTCGCGCCTGACGCCTTGATGGCAGCACCGACGGTTTCAGGTGTCAGCCCGCCTGCGAGAACAAATGGCAGGGCGTCAAAGCCTTTCAGGAGCGCATAGTCATAGCCTTCGCCCCAGCCGCCCGGGCGGTCGGCGCCTGCGGGCGGCTTGGCGTCAAAGAGGATTGCGTCTGCAAAACCGGCATAGCGCGCGGCGCGCGCCACATCGGCTGGCTCACTGACAGGCACGGCCTTCCACACGCCTTCGCGGGCATAATGGCGCGCATCAAGGCAGCGCTCCGGGCTTTCGCCGCCGTGCAGCTGGATGATGTCGGGCGCGAGAATGCGAAGCACATCGCCCAGCAGGGCATCATCGGGATCGACCAGCACGGCCACGGATTTCGCGCTGCCCTTAAGGCGGGCAAGCTCGGCGGCCCGTTTCAGCGTCACCGCGCGCGGGCTTTTCGGGAAGATGATGAATCCCAGCCAGTCGGCGCCGGCAGCGGCCGCCGCCTGTACTGAGGCCTCGTCACTCATCCCGCAGATTTTCACGGCCGTGCTCATGAAGCGGGATTTAGCCCGGACCCTTGTGCGGGCAAAGGGCTTACTTCTTCAGGAGATCCCGGATCTCTTCGAGCAATTCCTCATTGCGCGGCTTGGCGGGCGGCTCGGCCGGCACATCATCCTTCTTCTTGTCCATCATCGAGTTCATGCCCTTGACCAGAAGGAAGAGCGCAAAGGCGACGATGAGGAAGCTGATGAGCGCGTTGATGAAGACGCCATAATTGATCGTCGCGGCGCCGGCTTCGGCCGCTGCAGCGCGCGAGGCATAGTCCACCCCGTCCAGCGCCAGGAAGAGCTCGGAGAAATCGACCCCGCCGAGCAGAAGACCGATCGGCGGCATCAGTATGTCATTCACGAAGGAGGACACGATGGTGGAGAAGGCCCCGCCCAGAATGAAGCCGACCGCAAGGTCGACCACATTGCCGCGCATGGCAAACTTCTTGAATTCATTGAGCATCAGAGCCACTCCAAAAGAAATATAGGGGACGGGTTCACACGAGACGGCGCCGGGCGCCAACCCTCCCGCTCACCGTCTGGCCAGCCTTTTTGAGGGCCCGGCTTTACGCCTTGCCGTCGACGCGCTCGCGCAATTCCTTGCCCGTCTTGAAGAAGGGCACATGCTTTTCCTTCACGGCAACCGAAGCGCCGGTGCGCGGATTGCGGCCCTGACGGGGCGGACGGTTGCGCACCGAGAAGGCGCCAAAACCGCGCAGCTCCACACGCTCGCCGCGCTCCAGCGCTTGCGTGATTTCCTCGAAAATCGAATTGACCACACGCTCGACATCGCGCTGGAAAAGATGCGGATTGGCGGCGGCCAGCTTCTCGATCAGCTCAGACTTGATCATGATATCGCGTCCCCGGGATGACGAAGGCCGAAACCTTGGGGCGAGCATGCGCCAAGGTCAATCGCCTCAAGGCAAAAATTGGCGGCTTGCCAAAGAAAATGGCCGGTCCCGTAAGGAACCGGCCATCTTGGGCTATCAGTCAGGCAAGGCGGCTATTCGCCCTTCTTGCCGTCCTGTTGTTTCAGCGCAGCGCCGAGAATGTCGCCGAGCGACGCGCCGGACTCCGACGAACCGTACTGCTCGACCGCTTCCTTCTCCTCGGCCATTTCCAGGGCCTTGATGGAGACGGACACACGGCGGGCGCCCTTGTCGACATTGGTGATGCGCGCATCAACCTTGTCGCCGACAGAGTAACGCTCGGGGCGCTGCTCGCCACGATCACGCGACAGGTCCGACTTGCGGATGAAGGACTTCATCTGGCCGCCTTCACCGAAGGAGACCTCGATGCCGCCGGTGGTGATCTCGGTCACGGTGCAGGTCACGGTCTCGCCGCGCTTGAACCCGCCGGAATCTTCCATCGGATCGCCGGCAAGCTGTTTGATGCCGAGCGAGACGCGCTCTTTCTCGATATCGACGTCGAGCACCTTGGCTTCGACCATATCGCCCTTGTTGAAGTCCTGGATGGCTTCCTCGCCGGAACGGTCCCAGTCGATGTCCGACAGGTGGACCATGCCGTCAATGTCTTCGCCGACGCCAATGAACAGGCCGAACTCGGTGATGTTCTTCACTTCACCCTTCACGACCGTGCCGGCCGGGTGGGTTTCAGCGAAGATTTCCCACGGATTGCGCTGGGTCTGCTTGATGCCAAGCGAGATGCGGCGCTTCTCTTCGTCCACGTCCAGCACCATGACGGTGACTTCCTGGGAGGTGGAGACGATCTTGCCGGGGTGGATGTTCTTCTTGGTCCAGCTCATTTCCGAAACGTGGACCAGGCCTTCGACGCCCGATTCCAGTTCCACGAACGCGCCGTACTCGGCAATGTTCGTCACGCGGCCCTCGAAGGTCGCGCCGACCGGATACTTGGCGGCCACGGCATCCCACG
>NZ_JBQLZR010000010.1:0-1524 GCF_052168375.1 Glycocaulis sp. | reverse complement strand
CAACAAGCGAGCGCGGGCTGTCCGCGCTTGATCCCTGGACCAATCTCATCCGCGCGGCCTGCGCCGGATTTGCGGGCACGGCGGGCGGCGCGGACGCGCTGACCATCACCCCGCTCACCCGCGCTCTTGGCCGGTCGACGCCTTTCTCGCGCAGGCTCGCCCGCAATCTGCATATCCTTCTGGCCGAAGAGAGCCATGCCGGGCGGATCAATGATCCGGCAGGCGGCAGCTATCTGCATGAAACGCTCAGCCACAAGCTGGCCGATGCCGCATGGGGCGAGATGCAGCGCATTGTGAAGCTCGGCGGAGCGAGCGCCGCTCTGAAAGAAAAAAGCTGGCGCGGAGACATAGAGAAGGCCGCCGCGAGCCTTGCCGGTCTTGTTTCCAGCGGGCGTGAGCAGATTGTCGGGATCACCGCATTTCCAGACCTCGATCCGCGCGCCCTGCAGGCAGACACGGCGCCCTATGACCCGCCTGCACTGGCGCAGAGTGCCTTTGGCGCCGAGCCCGCCGATCCGGTCGGCCTGCCTGACGCAATGCGCATTGCTGCGCCCTACGAGGCAATCCGCCTGAAGGTGGAGGCGTCCGGCCCTCGCAAGGTATTTCTGGCGACGCTGGGCTCTTTGGCGCAATTCAATCCGCGCGCAGGCTTTGCCATTAACCGTCTGGGGGTAGCCGGCCTGCGTGTCCTTCCGGCCGAGGCCCATGAAAGCCTGGAGGCCTGTGTGAAGGCCTTCGCGGCGTCGGGCTCGCCGCTCGCCGTTATTTGCGGCACTGATGCCGCCTACGCCGAATCTGCTGCGCAACTTGCCACCGCGCTGAAAGCAGCCGGAGCCAAGGCAGTATGGCTGGCCGGCCGGCGCGATGCCGCGCCGCAGGACGCCGCGATCGATCACGCCATCCATATGCGTTCGTTTGCGCTGGAAGATGCCCGCCTTGCCGCGCGCGCCATGGGAGTGGACGCATGACCCGCCAGACGCCGCCGGACTTCACCGCCATGCCCTTCCGCCTGCCGGAAAGGGAGGCTTCGACACCGCAACGCCCTGAAGGCTGGATGAGCCCTGAAGGCATCGAGATCGCCCCCAGCTTCACGCGCGGCGATATTACGGGGCTGGATTTTACGGGTGGCCTTCCGGGTCTGGCGCCCTTCCATCGCGGCCCTTACCCGACCATGTTCGTGCAGCGCCCATGGACGATCCGGCAATATGCCGGCTTCTCCACCGCAGAAGACTCCAATGCCTTTTACCGGCGTAATCTTGCCGCCGGGCAGAAGGGCCTTTCCATTGCTTTCGATCTCGCTACCCACCGCGGCTATGACAGCGACAATCCGCGCGTGATCGGCGATGTCGGCATGGCGGGGGTGGCAGTCGATTCCATACTGGACATGCGCCAGCTCTTTGACGGCATTCCGCTCGACCAGATGAGCGTGTCGATGACGATGAACGGTGCGGTTCTGCCCGTGCTCGCTCTCTACATCGTGGCGGCAGAGGAACAGGGCGTGAAGCACGCCCAGCTTTCAGGAAC
>NZ_JBQLZR010000009.1:0-6100 GCF_052168375.1 Glycocaulis sp. | reverse complement strand
AAGCGTGGCCCCTACAAAAAGTGTAGTGCTGAAATTTCAAACTGAGACACTACCCCTGAACCGCCCCGCTTGCCCTTTGCCAGCCGATAGAGTATGTCCCGCGCCTTCACCGGCTGCGGTCTGGCAGGCGTGAACCGGCTCCACATGGTGTGGGGGCGGGCCTTGCCAGAGCCATCACGGGTCTGCCTTCCCTGGCAGTCATCGTGCCGCAGCCCCAGGAAAACAGGGACCAAACATGGCATACTACGAACACGTGTTCGTTGCCCGTCCGGATGTCTCTCCGGCTCAGGTCGAGAGCCTCCTCGAGGAACTCAAGGGCCTTATCGAGAGCAATGGCGGCAAGGTCGGCAAGACCGAATACTGGGGCCTTCGCACCCTCGCCTACCGCATGAACAAGAACCGCAAGGGTCATTACGGCCTGATCGACATGGAAGCGGGCGCCGAAGTGCTCGAAGCCATCGATTCCCGTCAGCGCTATTCCGATGACGTGATCCGTTACATGACCGTGCGCCTGGAAGAGCTCTCCGATGAGCCGTCCGCCGTTCTTCGCAAGAGCGAAGAGCGCAAGCGCCGCGACCGCCAGTAGGAGATCTGATCCATGGCTAGCGATATCCCCACCATCGGCGCCCCCGTGCGCCGTCCGTTTGCCCGCCGCCGCAAGGTCTGCCCGTTCTCGGGCGAGGGCGCCCCGGCCATTGACTACAAGGATGTGAAGCTGCTTCAGCGCTACATGTCCGAACGTGGCAAGATCGTGCCGTCGCGCATCACGGCGGTGTCTGCCAGGAAGCAGCGCGAACTGGCCCGTGCCATCAAGCGCGCGCGCTATATGGGCCTTCTGCCCTACGCGGTCGAGTAGGAGAGAGCCCCATGAAAGTCGTTCTTCTTGAGCGCGTGGAAAAGCTCGGCACCATTGGCGATGTCGTCAATGTCCGCCCCGGCTTTGCCCGCAACTTCCTCCTGCCGCAGCACAAGGCGCTGCGCGCAACGGAAGCCAACATGGCCCGCTTCGAGCGTGAGCGGGAAATCCTGGAAAAGCGCAATGCGGAACGTGCCGCAGAAGCGCGTGGCCAGGGCGAGCACCTGGACGGTGCCAGCTTCGTGCTGATCCGTCAGGCGTCGGAATCCGGCCAGCTTTACGGATCGGTCTCCACCCGCGACATCGCGGATGCAGCCTCGTCCGACAGCCTGGCTGTCACCCGCGCCATGGTCGACCTGAATACGCCGATCAAGACGCTGGGCGTGCACACCGTGCGCATCGTCCTGCACCCGGAAGTGACCGTGGAAATCAGCGTCAACGTCGCCCGTACGGCCGACGAAGCTGAGCGCCAGGCCAAGGGTGAAGACGTCATCGCTTCGGCTGCCGAAGAAGACCGCGCCCTTGCCGATGCGCAAGCGGCCGAACTCTTCGAAGCCTCTGCCGAAGGCGCAGAAGAGCGTGGTGGCGACCGCGAAGAGGACTAGTCCTCCCGCCTCGCATCCGTTCTGATATACGATCAGGGGCGGCTCCTTACGGGGCCGCCCTTTTTCGTTGGTGGAGACACCCTGTCATGGTCATTCGCGATTACCAGCAAAGCGATGCGGCAGAGCTGGCTGCGATCTTTCACGACGCCGTGATGACCGGCTCTGCGCCGGCCTATTCGTCAGAGCAGCGCCGGGCCTGGGCGGCCCGTCTGCAAACGCCTGCCGCCTTGCATGACAGGCTGGAGCATCAGACCTGCCTGATTGGCGAGCGCAACGGCAAGGCCGCCGGCTTCATCGCGCTGGAGGCAAGCGGGCATCTCGACATGCTGTTTGTGCGCCCTGAGGAGCGCGGCAAAGGCCTGGCCGGAGCGCTCCATGATGCCCTGATCGAGCGGGCACGCGCCGCAGGGCACGCCAATCTTTCCGTCCATGCCAGCCATCTCGCCCGGCGCTTTCTGGGCCGGCGCGGCTGGACCTTTATCCGCACCGAAACCGTAAACCTTGGCGGGGTCCGCATGGAGCACCACTACATGGCGCTGCCCTTGCAGACCCCGTCCTGAGCTAGCTGCCGGAGCGCATCCGCTCGATGCGCAGTTCCAGCCGGCGGATTTCCGTCACCATCCGGTTCTCGGTCATGAACGGGGTCATGCCTGTCTTCATCACCAGTGACCCCAGCAAGAGGACACCGGCGGAGATGCCGTAGCGCAGCGCCTCAAGAACCTCCTCAGTCTGGAAAAACAGCCAGGCCAGCCAGACGCCGCCAATGAACATGACCGCCTGGCTGATGAACATCACCCAGCGCGCCCACGCGCGCGGGCCGGTCAGCAGGCCAAGAGCGCTCGCCACAAAGCCCGGCTCCCGGCTGAGCACCTCGCGCAGCGCGCGGTCTTCATCATCCAGCGCCTGTTCGATCAGGCGATCCACATCACTCATCTCATGCCTCCTTCGAGACTTTCGCGCAGCTTGCGCCGCGCATGCATCAGGCGGGTCTTCACCGTGCCCGCCGGCACGTCCAGAGCAATGGCGGTTTCCGCCACGCTCAATCCTTGCAGGTGGAAGAGCGCAACCGCCGCGCGCTGCTCCGGCGGCAACGCCGCCAGGGCAGTTTTCAGGCGCGCCACCTCTCCTTCGTCGTGAATGTCCGGGGCAGCGTCCTCACGCGGCTCTGCCTCTATCGCTTCGGCCAGCCGCCGGTCCGACTGCCGCCCCCGCACCAGCCGCGCGCAGCGGCGCGTGACGATGCGATAGGCCCAGGCAACAAAGGCGCGGTCATCGCGAAGACTGGCAAGACCGCGCACGATCTCCACCCACGCCTCCTGAACCGCGTCCTGCGCCTGGTCATGCGCTCCGGTCAGCCGCCAGGCATGGGCGGTCAGCAGCGGATACCAGCGCTCAGCCAGCTGGCGCATGGCCTTGCCGTCACCGGCGCGAGCCGCCGCGCAGAGATAGGCGTCCAGAGCATGGTCAGAGGTCTTGCGCATCAAGGTTCCAGACAAGCGTTCGGGAACAAGGTGCGCATTAATGGCAAACCGGTTCAATCGGCGCGCAGTTTTCCACAGACGGTGTTTGACCGGGGAAAAGCCTCACCCGCCGCTCGCGTGACCGTGCCTGATCCGCTATCACCGGTACTATGACCGCAGAAACCGCAGACATGAGCTTCGCCAGCGATGGAGGAGACGGGACCAGCCCGCCGCACAATATCGAGGCGGAGCAGGCGTTTCTGGGCGGCCTCCTGTTCGACAACGAGGTCTTCAACCGGGTTTCCGACTGGCTTCTGCCCGAGCATTTCTACGACCCCTTCCATGGCCGCCTCTACGCCAAGGCGCGCGAGCTGATCGGCGCTGGTGCCCTCGCCGATGCTGTTGTGCTGAAGAACCGTCTGGCCGACGATGAGGGCCTCAAACAGCTTGGCGGTCCGGTCTATCTCGTCGACCTGATGCGCGAGGCGCCCGACAGCGTCAGCGCGCCGGAATATGCCCGCCTCGTCTATGAACTCGCCCTGCGGCGCGAACTTATCACCATTGGCGAGACGATTTCCTCCCAGGCCCGAGACACCAGCGAGCAAGGCAATGCCTCGACCCTGATCGAGAGCGCGGAACGCGAACTGTTCAGCCTCGCCGAAAAGGGCACCGCCCAGAAGAGCTTCCAGCCCTTCTCTGCGGCTCTGGCCCAGTCGCTGGAAGTGGCCGCAGCCGCCTACAAGCGCGGCGGCAAGCTGTCGGGCATGCCCTCCGGCCTCACGACGCTCGATGACAAGCTGGGCGGGCTTCACCGCTCCGACCTCATCATCCTTGCCGGGCGCCCCTCCATGGGCAAGACGGCGCTTGCGACCAATATCGCGTTCGCCGTCGCGCGCGCTGCCGAGTTCGAGGAAGGCCCGGACGGCAAGCGCCGCGTTATCAAGGGCAAGGGCGGCGTGGTCGGCTTCTTCTCGCTGGAGATGAGCGCCGAGCAGCTCGCAACGCGTCTGATCGCCGATTACACCGGCATTCCCGGCTATCTGATCCGTCAGGGCCGCATCGACCAGAACCAGTTCGGCGAGATCAATGACGGCGTGCGCGAGATCTCGCAGATCCCGCTCTATATCGACGATACTGGCGGCATCTCCATCGGTGCGCTGGCCGCGCGGGCGCGGCGCCTGAAGCGCACGGTCGGCCTCGATCTTCTGGTCATCGACTATTTGCAGCTCATCACCGGTGGTTCACGGCGCAGCGAAAGCCGGGTGCAGGAAGTCTCCGAAATCACCATGGCGCTCAAATCGCTCGCCAAGGAGCTGGACATACCGGTGATCGCCCTGTCCCAGCTCTCCCGTCAGGTGGAGCAGCGCGAGGACAAGAAGCCGCAACTCTCCGACCTGCGCGAGTCCGGCTCGATCGAGCAGGACGCCGACGTTGTGATGTTCGTCTACCGCGAGGCCTATTATCTTGAGCGCGCGGAGCCTAAAGAAGGCACCGAGGAACATCTTCGCTGGGAAGATGAGATGCGCGAGATTCGCAATCGCGCCGAAGTGATCATTGGCAAGCAGCGCCACGGCCCGATTGGCGCGGTGAAGGTGGCGTTTGACCCTGAGCGGACCAAATTCTCCGACCTTGAAGATTCCGGACGCTATTCCAGCCTCGAATAGCGCCGCGCCCGCATGCCTCGTCGTCAGTCTTGATGCGCTCCAGCGCAATTATGCCACCCTGTCGCAGCTGGCAGCCGGCGCGCGCTGCGCCGCTGTGGTGAAGGCCGATGCCTACGGGCTGGATGCCGCTCCTGTTGCCCGCGCCCTGCGAGAGGCCGGATGCACGGCCTTCTTCACCGCCACGCCGGAGGAAGGCGCCGCCATTCGCGAGGCGACAGGCGGCCAGCCAGACATTTTCGTCCTCAACGGCTTTCAGCCGGGCCAGCATGCACAGCTTGTCAGCGCAAACCTGATCCCGGTCATCAGCTCGCTCGAAACGCTTCACGCCTGGCGCGCGGAAGGGGGCGGCCCGCACGCCCTGCATGTCGATACCGGCATGAACCGGCTGGGGCTGACTGTGGAGGAAGCCGCCGGGCTGGCGGGCGAAGAGCACCACGATCTGCGCCTGGTGATGAGCCATCTTGCCTGTTCGGACGTGCCCGGCCATCCGATGAATGCCCGCCAGCTGACCCGCTTCCGTGACGTCCTGAAAGGCTTTCCAGGCATTCCCGCGAGCCTTGCCAATACCGGCGGCGTGCTGCTGGGGCCGGACTACCATTTTGATCTCGTCCGTCCTGGCGTTGGCCTTTACGGCCTCAATCCGGCGACCGAGCGCAACGCGCCCTTTCACCCCGTCTTTCATGTCGATGCGCCGATCTTGCAGGTGCGCACGCTGCGCGCCGGTGACACGATCGGGTATGGGGCCCGCTACACGGCGAAAGACGATCGCCTCATCGCGATCGCAGGCTTTGGCTATGCTGACGGTTTGCCGCGCGCGGCATGGCAGGCGGGAACGGCCCGCCTTGGCGACAAACCAGTGCCGATTGCCGGCATGGTCTCGATGGACCTGACCGCGCTCGACATTACCGGCCATGAAGGCCTTGCCCGCCAGCTGGGGCGTGTCCAGTTTTATGGCGAAGACATCGGGCCGGTCGCCCAGGCGGCCGGCACTATCGGATATGAATTGCTGGTCCGGCTCGGACAGCGGCTGAAACGCGAGTATGCGCGGTGATAAAGATTTTAAGTCCGGTACAGGCTCTGGGGCGGGGCGTCCTTTCGCTTCTTCGGTCAATTGGCGCCATCACGCTGTTTGCCGGGGCGGTCTTTCGCGCGCTGGCCGGTCCGTTCTTTGCCGGACAATTCACCCAGCAGCTTGTCCGCATCGGCTTTCTCTCGCTGCCCGTGGTCGGTCTGACCGCACTCTTCACCGGAGCGGCACTGGCGCTGAACATCTATGTGGGCGGTGAACGCTTCAACGCGGAAAGTTTCGTGCCCAATATCGTCGCGCTTGGCATCGTGCGGGAGCTGGGCCCCGTCATCGCGGCGCTGATGCTGGCGGGCCGGGTCTCCTCGGGGATTGCTGCCGAGATCGGCGCGATGCGAGCAACCGAACAGATCGACGCCCTGCACACCCTCACCATCGATCCGATGCGCTATCTCGTCGTGCCGCGCGTGATGGCCGGCATCGTGGTCCTG
>NZ_JBQLZR010000008.1:0-15059 GCF_052168375.1 Glycocaulis sp. | reverse complement strand
CTATCCTCCAAGCGAGGGATGAACTACCGCGCCATCGCGCGTCAGGGTCATCCCCTTGATGATCTCGTCCTCCCATTGAGGCGAGAGTGCGCCATCCTCACCGCGCAGGAGCGGGGCAAGATTGACGAAATTCTTGGCCAGAAGCTGTGAGGCGTCCGCAGCGAGCCGCGCAGGCAGATTGGAAAATCCGGCGATTTTCACGCCGCCATGATCCACTACCTCATCGGCCTTGGTCAGCTCGCAATTGCCACCCATCGCGGCGGCAATGTCGATGATGACGGAGCCGGGCCGCATGGCCTCCACCATGGCTTTCGTGATCAGGCGCGGCGCAGGCCGGCCCGGTATCAGCGCCGTGGTGACGACAATATCCTGCTTGGCTATATGGGCGGCGACGAGCTCGGCCTGCTTGGCCTTGTACTCGGCGCTCATTTCCTTGGCGTAGCCGCCTGCGGTCTCGGCGGCCTTGAACTCCTCGTCCTCGACCGCGATGAACTTGGCGCCCAGCGAGGCACATTGCTCCTTGGCGGCCGGGCGCACATCCGTGGCAGACACAATTGCACCGAGGCGGCGCGCGGTGGCGATGGCCTGCAGGCCTGCCACACCTGCGCCCATGACAAACGCCTTGGCGGCTGCGACCGTACCGGCCGCCGTCATCATCATCGGGAAGGCGCGGCCATAGAGGCCGGCCGCCTCAATCACGGCGCGGTAGCCTGCAAGGTTGGACTGGGAGGAGAGCGCATCCATGGACTGGGCGCGCGTGATGCGCGGCGTGTATTCCATGGCGAGGGCGTTGACGCCCGCATCGGCGCAGGCCCTGGCGAAATCGGTATCGCCGTGCGGATCAAGAAGGCCGATGATAAGCGCGCCTTTGGGCAGCTTTCCAAGCGTTGCCGCATCGGGACGGCGCACAGTCAGGAAAACCTCGCCCTCTTTCAGGGCCGCAGCGCGGGTCACGCATTTGGCACCTGCCGCCTCGAAGGCCGCATCGGTGATGCTGGCGGAAAGCCCTGCGCCTTTCTCCACCGAGACACTGGCCCCGGCTTTCAGGAGCGCTTTCACCGAATCGGGCGTGGCCGCCACGCGGGCTTCGCCGGGAAAGGTTTCGGTGAGAACGGCTATGCGCATTGTAACGTCCTGTCCTGCCGCTGGCGGGAAAACATCAGGCTGTCACAATGCGCGAATCTCGCAGATGCGCAAAGATGAATTTGGTTAACCGCTGGCTGGCTAGCCAGTGAAGACCGCAATCGCGAGGCCGATAATGGCCGTCAGCACGGTCAGAACGCCCGTGGTCACCCAGTAGCCGACACCCTGCTTCATGGCCACGCCGCCAATGACGCCCACTGCGAGGGCATAGCCGAGCGCCGGGAACCAGCCGGAGCCGGTGGCAAAGGCGAAGGTCAGGAAGACAACCGAATAGGCAAGCACCAGCGAGGACGACACGCCGACTTTCATCACGCTCAAATAGGTGGAGTGCTGGGCACGAATGTCCATCTCGCCGCGCGTGTAGTCAGTAGCCATGTCGGAACTCCGAAACAGTGTCGCCAAGGGATGCTTTCATGGGGCATTAGCATGGGTTTGCCCGGTGGCCAAGACCAATGCGGCTGCACCCTCAGCGGCGTTTTGCCCACCCCTCCAGAAGCGCCTGCAGGACGCTTGCGACCGCGAGCGGCTGGTCGAGGATCAGATGGTGTTTCGCATCGGGCACGCTGATGAAGGGTGAGGCGGTAAAGACCGAGCGCATATAGTCCCAGGTTTCTGCCTGCATCAGACGCGACTGGGCGCCACGCACAAAGGCGAGCGGGCATTTCAGGCTTGCTGCCGCCTTTTCCGGATCGCGCCGCTCCCAGCTGAGCTTGGCCCACAGATCCGGATCGAACTTCCAGGTGACGCCGCCCTCAACCTCTTTCAGCGATCCGCGCGCGATGTAGTCGAGAAGCCAGAGATGCTCGCACGGCTGGTCGGGCAGAAGCCGGAAGCGTTGCAGCGCCGCTGCCGTGTCGCCATAGACCCGGCCGCCCCGGCGTGGCGGTGCATCCCCGCGCTGCTCGGTCTGCGGACGGATCGGGCTGTCGAGGATGATGCCCGCCTGCAATTCGTCGCCCAGCAGGAGCGACGCGGTCAGCGTGACAAAACCGCCGAAGGAATGGCCGGCGAGCACCGGCTTGCCCGCATCAAACGCGCCGCCATCGCGCGCAGCAGCCAGCAAGTCACCGGCATGGTCCTCCATGGAATAGGTGTCGCGCCAGCCGCTATCGCCCATTCCGGCGAGGTCCGGAGCTACCACCCGGTAGCCCTCACGCGCCAGATAGGGCCCGATGGCATCCCACCAGCCTTTGTGCGCGGTGCCACCATGGGCGAGGATCAGGCCCGGCGCGCCGCGCGTCCCCCACGCCTTCCACGCAATCGTGCTGCCCAGCCGGGTGATCGATCCAGCGTCGAAACTGTCTTCCTGTGCGCGCACAAACCATTTCGGCGCAGCCGGGCTTTTGCCTTCCAGGGCGGCAAGCGGCGAGGGCGGGCGTTCTTTTTCAGCCATGTCAGGCGTTCCGTTTCCAGGGGCCGGCAGGGCAGGAGGAGGCTGCAATGCCGGGAAGCGCTCTGGGTAGGCCCCATGCGGCGGCGCGTCAATCAAGGGCAGGCAGGGGCGCGTTCATGAACCGCTAACCCTCTATTTACCCTAACCAATTCTGACCGGCTTCTACACGTGACCTTAACTGGAGGTGTCCCATAACGGTGCGCATCAGGGGAGGCGCTCACCAAGAGCCCGGCCACTTACGCAGAAAACTGCGAAGTGGCCACAAGGGCCGGAGCCCCTCCCGACACGGTGGGAAAAAAGGGTGTGGGTAAGATGGCCAAGACTATCCTGATCGTCGATGACGATCCGACGCAGCGCCGCCTGATGCAGGCGGTCCTCGAAAAGCAGGGACACCACCCCGAGACCGCTGAAAGCGGTGAGGCGGGGCTGGAACGCATCAGGCGTGGCGGCATCGATGTCGTCCTTCTGGACATGATCATGCCGGGCATGGACGGTCAGGAGACGCTGGAGCTCATCAAGGCGCGCGAGCCGGACCTGCCGGTTATCGTCCTGACCGCTCATGGCGGTATCGAGACGGTCGTCAGGGCCATGCGCGCCGGAGCGGTGGACTTCTTCGTGAAGCCTGCCAGCCCCGAGCGCATTGCGGTTTCGATCCGCAACGCCTTCAAGGTACGCGATTTGACCGGGGAAGTGACACGCCTGAAGCGTGCCAAGTCCGGCCAGCTCGGCTTTGAGGACATGATCGCCTCGGCGCCGGCCATGCGTCAGGTGGTGCGCCTTGGTGAGCGTGCGGCGAAGTCCAACATTCCGATCCTCATCACCGGTGAGAGCGGCGTCGGCAAGGAGCTGGTTGCCCGCTCCATCATGGCAGCATCTGACCGGGCCGGGCGTCCGTTCGTGGCCGTCAACTGCGGGGCCATTCCGGAAAACCTGGTGGAATCAACCCTGTTCGGTCACGAGAAGGGTGCGTTTACGGGCGCTGTCGCCAAGCACATGGGCAAGTTCCAGGAAGCCGATGGCGGCACGCTCTTCCTCGACGAGATCGGGGAGCTGCCCCTCGACATGCAGGTCAAGCTCCTGCGCGCCTTGCAGGAGGGCGAGGTGGATCCGGTCGGCGGCAAGAAGCCGGTCAAGGTGGATGTGCGTATCATCTCTGCGACCAATCGCGACCTCGCCGAGCAGGTGAAGACCGGGGCCTTCCGCGAAGACCTGTTCTACCGCCTGAACGTCTTCCCGATAGAGGTGCCGAGCCTTGCTGAACGCGCCGACGACATTCCGGCTCTGGTGCGCCACTTCATTGCGCGTTTCAACGCGCAGGAAGGCAAGAGCGTGCTCGATGCCACGTCCGAGACCATGGACATGCTTGCCCGCCACCAGTGGAAGGGCAATGTGCGCCAGCTCGAAAACGCGGTCTTCCGCGCGGTGGTGCTGTGTGATGGCGACTATCTGACGCCGGAAGATTTCCCGCAGATTTCGGGCCTCAACCCGACCTTGCGGGCGCCCGAGGCCGAACGGCCCGCCATGGCAGCTCCGGGCGCTGTGCCCAGCGAACCGGCCGGGGATATGCCGGCGGCGGCAGGCGGTCACGTCCTGCCGGTGGACATCACCGATGCAGGGGGCCATCTGCGCCCGCTGGAATCGATCGAGCGCGATCTCATCGCGTTTGCCATCGAGACGTATTCGGGCCGTATGGCCGAAGTGGCCCGCCGTCTGGGCCTTGGCCGCTCCACGCTCTACCGCAAGGTGCGCGAGTACGACCTCGAAGTGGACAATTTCCGCGAAGCGGGCTGAGGGCGGCTGCCTCTGGCCATAAATCGATCAGCCTTGTAGCGTCCGGACAGTTTCCACTGTCCGGACGTTTTTTCATGCGCTTTACCGCTCTCGCCTTCCTGCCGGCTGCCCTGCCCGCTGCCCTGATTGTCGCGTCCTGTCAGGAGGCGGCAACGCCCGTTCTCGAACAGGAGGGTGAACGCCTCACCATCGAGCGGCTCTACGCCTCGCCGGACCTGACCGGGCCGACCGCGCGCTCGGTACGTTTTTCTCCTGACGGCAGCCGGATCAGCTTCCTGCGCGCCAAGGAGGATGATCGCACGGTGCAGGACCTCTGGGCGATGGATGTGGAGACGGGACGCACCTATGTGATCGTCGATGCCCGCCAGCTTGCGCCCGAGGAGCGCGAGCTGACCGAGGCCGAAATCCAGTTCCGCGAGCGCGCCCGCATCACCGCCTCCGGCGTTGTCGGCTATGACTGGGATGAGGCAGGCGAGGCGGTTCTTGTGCCGCTCGACGGCGATGTTTTCTACGTTGATGTGGAAAGCGGCGAGGCCCGTCGCCTCACCGAGACCGAAGCCTTCGAGACCGATGCCAAGGTCAGCCCGCGCGGCGGATATGTCTCCTTCATCCGTGACCAGAATCTCTGGGTGCACGATCTGGCGACAGGCGAGGAGCGCGCGCTGACGACCGAAGGCGGCGGCCTGATCAGCTGGGGTATGGCCGAGTTCGTCGCGCAGGAAGAGATGAGCCGCTATACCGGCTATTGGTGGTCACCTGATGACAGCCGCATCGCGGTTGCCCGCGTGGACGAAAGCCCGGTCATGGTGGTGGAGCGCTTTGGCATTTCTGCCGAAGGCGTCTCGGTTTCCGAGCAGCGTTATCCGCGTGCCGGCACGCCGAACGCCCTTGTCAGCCTGCATGTGATCGACCTCGCTACAGGCGAGGTGAGCGACATGGACCTTGGCAGCGAAACAGACATTTATCTCAACCGCGTCAACTGGAGCCGGTCTGGCGGCACGCTCTGGGTGCAGCGCCAGAACCGCGCCCAGACACAGTGGGACTTGCTGGCCCTGAACCCGGTGACGGGCGCCGAGGATGCCGCCCGGCGCATCACCGAGACGGCTGATACCTGGATCAATCTGGATCATGATCTGCGCCCCATGAGCGGCGGCGGGCTTCTTTATCTCTCCGAACAATCCGGTTTCCGCCATATCCGCCGTGTCCACGCCGACGGCACGGCAGAGGACATCACGTCTGGCGAGTGGGTCGTGGACGGGATTTCAAGCGTTGACGAGGAGGCAGGCACTGTCTGGTTTACCGGCTGGATGGAAAGCCCGCTGGAGCGCCACCTCTACTCGGTGAGCCTTGAAGGCGGCGAGCCGGTGCGCCTCACGTCCGGTGAAGGGCGCTGGAGCGTCTCGGTCGGCTCGGGCGGCTCTGCCTTCATCGGCAGCTATTCCGATGTCGAGACCCCTCCCAGTACGGGCCTTTACGCCATGGACGGCACCCGCATCGCGTGGGTTGAGGAAAATCCGCTGAACGAATCCCATCCCTATGCTCCCTATCTGGCGAGCCATGTCTGGCCCGAATACGGCACGCTGACCGCAGCGGATGGCGAGACGGACCTTCACTGGCAGATGTACCGCCCCGATCACTGCACAGCGTCGACACCGTGCCCGGCCATCGTTCAGGTCTATGGAGGGCCGGGCGTGCAGACCGTGACGCGCGGCTGGCAATCCTTGCGTGACCAGATCCTTGTCCAGTCCGGCTATGTCCTCTTCAAGGTCGACAATCGCGGCAGTTCCAACCGTGGCCACGCCTTTGAAGCCGCCCTGCATTTGCGCATGGGCATTCTGGAGGTCGAGGACCAGCTTGCCGGGCTCGACTGGCTGCAGGCCCGCGAGTTCGTGAATGCTGAACGGGTCGGCCTGTGGGGCTGGTCATATGGCGGCTACATGACCCTGATGACGACGCTGCAGGCGCCGGGCCGGTTTGCGGCCGGGATTGCCGGTGCGCCGGTCACCGACTGGTCACTCTATGACACGCACTATACCGAGCGCTTCATGTCGACCCCGCAGGACAATGCCGCAGGCTATGAAGCGGGATCGGTCTTTGCCCATCTCGACGGGTATGAGACGCCGCTTCTCGTCATACATGGTATGGCCGATGACAATGTGACGTTCGACCACTCCACCCGCCTCTTTGCCGAGTTGCAGGAGCGCGGCGAGGTGTTCGACATCATGACCTATCCCGGCCAGCGGCACGGTATCCGTCCGCCTGCCTTGCAGACCCATTTGCTGCGCACGCAGATGTCCTTCTTTGACCGGCACCTGCAGCCGGGCCACCAGAGCCAGCCCTGATGGAGCCGGCCCGCTTCAGCCTCCGCCTCAATGCCTTTGAAAAGGGCGAGCGGAGCTGGAGCGCCGATGCGCAAGGCTTTACCGAGACCTGGCCCGGGGGCGAGAGCCGCCGGTTCGACTGGAGCACGCTGGAAAGTGTGGTGCTCGGCTATGCGCCCAGCCGCTTCAAACCGGATCGATATTCCGCGCGGCTGGTCTTCCGGGCGCAGGGACGGCGTGAGGAGGTGGTGGTTGAAAACATGCACTTTGCCGGGGTTGGCCGGTTCGAGGCCCGCTCGGAAGCCTATGCCGTCTTCATGCGCCAGACGCTCGCTTTCGCGCGCGCTTCCAAACCAGATGCGCAATACTCGGGCGGCACAGGGGTGGTGTCCTACGGACTCCAGACCGGGCTTGCCGCCGTATCACTGCTGGGGATCGGCTACGTCCTGATCCTGTTCGGTCTTGGCGGGCTGATCATCTGGCTGCGCCTCGTCCTGATCGCGGTCCTGACCGTCTTCGTGATCCGCTGGGCCATCAGGGCGCGGCCCGCCCGGCTGAACCCGGAGGCCATTGATCCGCGCTTCCTGCCGCCAGACCCTAGCCTCCCGCCAGCGCCTGGTGGATGAACTGCACGCAGATCGATCCTTCACCTACGGCTGAGGCCACGCGCTTCACAGAGGCGGAGCGCACATCGCCTGCTGCAAACACGTTCGGCTTGCTGGTCTCCAGAAGGAAGGGCTGGCGGGCGAGCGGCCAGCGAGATGCCTGAAGGTCTTCCGGGCTGAGCGCCGGGCCAGTTTTCACGAAGCCCTTTTCGTCCACAGCGACGTCATCGCCGAGAAAGCGGGTGCAAGGGTCTGCGCCGACGAACAGGAAGAGGTGGCAAAGCTCCATCTCGCCGGTTTCGCCACTGGCATTGTCACGCCAGCGAATCCGCTCCAGATGATCGCTCCCTTCAAGGCCGATGATCTCGTGAAACGGTTTCAGCGTGATGTTGGGCGCCTGTTCGATGCGCGCGATGAGATAGCGGGACATTGTGTCTTCCAGCCCCTCGCGGCGCACCATGATGGTCACGTGGCGGGCATGGGCCGCCAGATGGATCGCCGCCTGACCGGCCGAATTGCCGCCACCGACAATCACCACATCCTCGCCCCGGCACAGCCCGGCCTCGATATGGCTGGCACCGTAATGAATGCCCGCGCCTTCAAAGCGTTCCAGACTGTCGAGCTCCAGCTTGCGGTATTGCGCGCCCGAAGCAATGACGACCGCGCGGGCGCGCACCACCCGCCCGTCATCAAGCTCGATGCGCTTGCGCGGGCCTTCACAGGCCAGACGCTCAACACTGCAGGGCAGGAGAATCTGCGCGCCGAACTTCGTCGCCTGATTATAGGCCCGTCCGGCGAGGGCCTGACCGGAAATGCCGGTCGGGAAACCCAGATAATTCTCGATCTTGGAGCTGGTGCCGGCCTGTCCGCCCGGCGCGGTGGTCTCAAGCACCACGGTGCGCAGGCCTTCCGAGGCTGCATAGACCGCCGAGGCGAGGCCTGCAGGTCCTGCGCCAATGACGGCAAGGTCGAAAATCTCTTCCGGGTTCACATCGGTCGCGATGCCCAGAACCTGCGCCAGCTCTAAAAGCGAAGGATTGCGCAAGGGCGCTCCGGCCTCGGTATAGACCAGCGGCGTGTCTTCCGGCGCTATCTCGATCCCGTCCAGCAGGGCCTCGATATCATCGGCCTCTTCCAGGTCGACGAAAGTGTGGGGGTGGCCGTTGCGGGTCAGGAAATCGCGCACGCGCATCGTGCCGGCAGACCAGGGTGAGCCGATCACCAGCACGCCGGAGAGGCCTTCGGCAATCATGCGCATCCGGCGCAGGATGAAGCTGTGCAGGATCAGCTCCGACAGCTCTGCATCGCGCGACAGCGTCTCTCGCAGGTCCGCAACCGAGAGCGCAGTGGTGACAAGGTCGCTACCCGCCACGCCGCCAACCAGCGAGGCACGGCCGGACATCAGGGTGGTTTCGCCCGAATACCGGCCTGGACCGTGCGAAATGATGACCTGTCCTGCCCCGCCGCGCACCGGGCGGACAATATCCAGCCGGCCTTCCTCGACGAGGTGAAACTCGACTGACCGCTCACCCGGCGCCCAGACCGTCTCGCCGGCTTTCCAGCTCTTGCGGGTGCCGCGCTTGCGCAGGCGCTCCATCTGGCTGGCGGTGAGGGTGGGATAGAGCTCGCCCATCCGGTTTTCCGTACCCGCTGCCCAGGGGGGAGGCGCGGCCTTTTGCGTGTCGTCCATGCGTCGCCTCCAGGGCTAAAGACGGTTAACCGGGTGATTAGAGCTTAACATCGTGACAATTCGTGCGGTAACGTTCTGTTAACGGGCTGCCGCACGGGCAGCAGAGGGACCGTGAAACGGGCCGAAAGCGCCCGGGACAGTCAGGCCGGCAGGATGCCGGCGAGGGGAAGTGGGCCGATGACATCTGAAGTGATGATCATGAACCGGCAGGCCGTGGCACTGGCCGCTGACAGCGCGGTGACCTATGGCGGCGGACCGGAGCCGGTCGTGACGCTGGAGGCTGAAAAGATCCTGCCGCTCAATGGCTCGGTCGCGCTGATGGTCTATTCGCGCGGCGATGTGCTGGGCCGGTCCTGGTCGCAGATCGCCCATGCCTTCCGCCAGCAGCATGGTGGCACCGAGTTTGAGAGTGTGGCCGCCTGTGCAAAGGCGTTCTTTGCCTTTGTCGACGGCAACCGCAAGCTCTTCCCCGAACGCGAGGAACGCGAGGAATTCGAGGAACTGATGCGGGCGGCCTTCCTCACGCTGATGAACCATGCACGCGCCATGGCGAGCTATCCCGGCGCGGGCTTCAACGACGATGCCGAGGCGTTCGAGGCTGCGCTGGAGCTTTACCGCAGCCATCTTGCCAATGACGAGAGCGGGCGTCCGCGCGCTGATCTGGACGTGTTCGAAGGGCTGACCCGCGAGCGCTTCTATGCGCTTTATGGTGAGATGCTCGATGAGCTGATCGCTGCCGCGCTCGGCAGTTTCGGACAGGACGAGGCGATGCGCGCGCGCCTGTTCGATTTTGCCTATCTGATCGTGACGAAACCGGCCTTCCTCGAACCCTATGCGGGCCTCGTGTTTGCCGGGTTTGGCTCTGCCGACATCTTCCCGGTCTATGTTCATCACTATGCCTCCATCCTCGTCGACGGGGTGATGAAGCGCGCGCATGACGAGACCACGGCGGTTGGGGTGGATAACGGGCCGAACGCCTTTGTGCGCACTTTTGCCCAGGCTGACATGACACATGCCTTCCTGCGCGGCATCCACCCGCTCATGTTCGACATGATGATCTCGATGAATCTCATCACCAACGAAGCAGCCGCCGAGGCTGCCTTGCGTGAGGCGGGGCTCAACGGCGAAGCGGCAGGCGAGGTGATGGAGCGTATCGGGCAGGCAAGCCTGCCCGCGCTCACCGGCCAGTTCATCAAGGCGGCCCATGCGGTCAGCCAGGAGGAATTCATCAACCCGTTCATCCAGGTGGTTTCCGCCTCCGGCAAGCGCCAGATCGCCGAAACGTCCAAGGCGCTGGTAGAACTCAATATACTCAAAAGCAGCCTGCACATGACCCAGACCGGCGTCGGCGGTGATGTCGATGTGGTGATGGTCTCGCAGACGGGCGGGGTGGAATGGTATGCTCGCAAGGCCTGAAGGCTGGCGGGCATGGGAGATGCGACCATGAGTGATGACCGGAACGACACGCCTTCGCGCCTTGACCTCGACCGCGCCCGCGCCGCTCTGGCAAAGGTGCGCGATGAAAGCGCGATGGCTGTACGCGCCCCGCGCCCGGCCGACCTGTCACGCCTGCGCGAGGAGGATGACCGCCGCCACCGTATCGAGACGCGTGCCGGAGCCTTCCGCATGGAGGTGCGCAGCCAGCTGGGTCTCGCCGACACGCAAGGCCCTTACTCGCCTCTGCCGCTGAACACGGCCGGCGTGCTCGGCCATGCCTTGTGCGATGCCGATATCTGCATGCCCGCAGCGCCTGCGCACCATGCTCCCGAACGCCCGATTGCCGAACCGGCACCGATGATTGCCGCTGATCAGTCTCAGGCCGGTTTTGCCGGTGAGGTTGAAGGCCTCAACCTAGCCGGGCCGGACGAAAGTGCGGACGAGTGGCATGACGGCACGCCGGTGGAGCCCGAAATCGCGCCCGCCGCCGAACAACCCGCTCCGCGCAAGCGCCGGAAGTTTCTGGGGCTCTTCTAGGCCGGGTTTCCTGGCAGGCTCACGCCGTCAGCAAGAGCTTGCAGATCGCTTCTAGTCCAGCGCGGTCGTCCTCGCTGAACGCGTCGGGTATTTCGGAATCCACATCGAGGACTGCCGCCAGCGAGCCATCGGCCCGGAACACCGGCACGACGATTTCCGAATTGGTCCGGCTGTCACAGGCGATATGGCCGGGAAAGGCATGCACATCGGGTACGAGCTGTGTCTCGCCGCTTTTCGCCGCCGCGCCGCACACGCCCTTGCCGAACGGAATGCGCAGGCACCCGAGCGTGCCCTGATACGGGCCGACCACCAGCTCGGACGGCTTTAGCGGATCGACCACATAGAAGCCGGTCCAGAAAAAGCGGGGCGCGAAATTCTGCACGAGCACACAGGCCGCCGTCGCAAAGCGTGCGGTCTCGCTCGTCTCTCCTGAAACGATCGACCGGATTTCTTCCGCGACGCGGGCATAGGCCTCTTTCAGAGTCTCGCCTTCCGGCGCAATCGACAGGGCTTCGGCCATGATGAAGTCTCCAAGTCTGGTTTGTGCCATGTAGGGCAGGCGGGCGGCCGATGACAGCCCCTTGCGTGCACAAACGCTTCGCCGTACATCGGTCCGGCGCGAGAGACAGCGCCCGCGCGGGTGTAGCTCAATGGTAGAGCAGAAGCTTCCCAAGCTTACGACGAGGGTTCGATTCCCTTCACCCGCTCCAAATCTTCCGGCATGTCAGACGATCCCCCGACTTTTCCTCTGACGGGCGCTGGCGCGCCCTCGGGGGTTCGATGGCCTTCACCCGCTCCATTCCTCCCGGCCCCATCGGCGGCCCCTCGGTTCAGTTCTGACCAGCGTTTGCTCTGCGCCTGATGCTCAAACCTTAATGAAATTTTCCGCATCTGGTGATCCAGCCCGCAGGGGGCTTCGTAGATTCCCACCGATACCCGGATGCGGTATCCGCGAGGCTGACGGATTTTCCCCCGGACACGCGGCCTCGTTTCGTCAACCGAAACGGAGACAAGTTCCATGCGTCTTACTGCCCTGATTTCCTCGACCGCTGCTGCCGCCGCCCTGTTTGCCGCGCCGGTTCTGGCCGATCATCATAACGAGCCCGCTGACATCGTCGATACGGCTGTTGCCGCTGACGACTTCAACACGCTGGTTGCCGCCGTTCAGGCCGCCGGCCTTGTCGACGCGCTGAAGGCCGAAGGCCCGTTCACCGTGTTCGCGCCGACCGATGCCGCTTTTGCCGCGCTGCCGGAAGGCACGGTTGACACGCTGCTGATGCCGGAAAATCTGGAACAGCTCCAGTCGGTGCTGACCTACCACGTGGTGGCTGGCAGCTACACCTCTGACAGCGTGGACCCGGGCAGCTACGAGCTGGAAACCCTGCAAGGTTCGACCGTCAATGTCGTGGTTGGCGAAGACGGCTCTGTCACGGTTGATGGCGCCAACGTCATCACCGCCGACATCGAAGCCTCCAACGGCGTGATCCACGTCATCGACGCCGTCATACTGCCGAACTGATCCCCCTCTTAGAGGTTCGGCTTTTTAAGGGGCCCGCCGTTTTCCCCGACGGCGGGCCTTTTTTTGTGAAAGGCGAGGTAGGCGCCTATTCGCCGGCTTCGGCGCCCGCCTTGCCACTGGCCTCTATGACGTTCAGCTCGGTATTTTCCGGAGCGTCGGAGGCTTTCAGGGCGCCCTTGCGGCGCGGCGTGCGCGGCAGGGTCAGGGTCTGCACCTGGCTTTCCATATACTCGATGATGATGCCGGCAACGTCCTTCTCGCTCGTCCGTTCGATGCCTTCGAGGCCAGGCGAGGAGTTCACTTCCAGGATTTTCGGGCCAGAATTGGAGCGTAGCAGGTCCACACCGGCAACCGACAGGCCCATGGCCTTGGCGGCCTTGACGGCAGTGGAGCGTTCTTCCGGCGTGATCTTCACGCTTTCGGCTGTGCCGCCGCGGTGCAGGTTGGAGCGGAACTCGTCGGCCTGGGCCTGACGTTTCATCGCTGCGACCACCTTGCCGCCGACAACAAAGCAGCGAATGTCGGCTCCGCCAGCTTCCTTCACGAATTCCTGCACGATGAAGTTGGCCTCAAGGCCACGGAAGGCGTCAATCACGCTTTCGGCGGCTTTCTTTGTATCGGCCAGTACCACGCCGCGCCCTTGCGTGCTTTCGAGCAGCTTCACCACCAGCGGCGCGCCGCCGACGAGCTCGATCAGGGTCTTGGTGTCTTTAGGCGAGTGGGCAAAAGCGGTTGACGGCATACCGATACCGGCCCGCGCCAGAAGCTGGTGGGCATAGAGCTTGTCCCGGCTCGCCCCGATGGCGGCAGCGGGATTGAGGATGTAGGCGCCGGTCATGGCAAACTGGCGGATCACCGCCATGCCGTAATTGGTCATCGATGCGCCGATACGCGGGATCACGGCATCGAAGCGCGGCAGGCGGCGCCCGTCATAATAGATCGCAGGCGAGAGCGTGTTGATGCCCATGGAGCACCGCGCCGTGTTGATCATCTCGGCGACGTGGCCGCGCTCTTCAGCAGCCTTTTTCAGGCGTTTGGAGGAATAATTGGTGGGTTCGCGCGTCAGGATGGCGATGCGCAAGGGCCGCTTTACCGGCTTCTGGCGTGGATAGTCGGAATAGACCTTGTAGCCGATCTTGCCCTGAACGTAGGAAACGGCAGGGTTCACCACGATACCGTCGCGGATGGCCGTGCGGCCGAGCAGCATGCGGTAATTCATGCTCTCCCGGTTGGTCAGGGTCAGCTCGATCGGCCAGCGCCGGTCGCCGACCTGCACCATTGCCTCGATCACCCAGCGCAGCTCGGATTCGCCGTTTGAAGACGTGACTTCGCGCCGGTCGACCGCCGGGGCCGAACAGGTGATCTCGACATCGGGCTGGCTGGGAATGGGGTGAATGACAAAGCGCACCTGGGGTGCATTGTCAGGGCCGAACGGCTCTACCGACACCGCATGCAGCGCGGATGTCCGCGCACCGGTATCGACCTTTGCCTTGACGGCCGGAATGCCGAGCTCGGGGAAGGACGCCCACTCTTCCCAACCCAATACGAATGGCTGATCCATCAAATCCTCAATGCCTCTGGCGTCCTGCTGCCCATGGTGCGGGCATGTCCTGCCCGTTTCGCGCCTGCATTAGCGCGCAATCTGCCTTGCGTCCATCGGGCCTTCTCTCGCGCGCGATGTCAATTTCTTCCCGCCCGGAAACACAAATCTGCGAGCGCCTTGCCTCGACCTGCGCCGATAAAGGCCCCATTTCACGGTGCACAACAAGGACAGGAGAGCTTGCGATGGCCCTCGTTTACCGCCCGCTGGTGAAGATGACGCGCGGCATGGCCGCCTCTGATGGTGCCGGCGTGAAGATGACCCGGCTTCTGGGCACGCCCGAATTGCGGGTGCTCGACCCGTTTTTGATGCTGGACAAGTTCCATTCCGACAATCCGGACGACTATCTCGCCGGATTCCCGGAACATCCCCATCGCGGCTTTGAAACGGTGACCTACATGGTCGCCGGGCGTATGCGTCACAAGGACAATAAGGGCCATGAAGGCGTGATCGAGCCGGGCGGTGTGCAATGGATGACAGCTGCCGGCGGCATCATCCATTCCGAAATGCCCGAGCAGGAAGACGGGCTGATGAGCGGCTTCCAGCTCTGGATCAACCTGCCGGCCTCCGAGAAGATGAAGCCTGCGGGCTATCAGGAATACACCGCCTCCCAAGTGGCAGAGGACACGCGCCCCGGCGTGACGGCGCGCATCGTCGCCGGCCGGACATCCACCGGCGTCGAAGGCCCGGTGAAGAATGTCACCACTGAACCTTTCTACGCCGAGCTCGTTATGGAGCCGGGCGCAGTGTTTGAAGAGCCGATACTGGCCGACAAGACGACCATTCTGGCAATCCACACCGGCTCGGTCAGCGTTGCAGGTGCCATTCTTGCCGAGGCAAATCTCGGTGTGTTCGGCCCCGGCGATGCGGTGCGCATCGAAGCCGGAGCGGAGGGCGCGCGGGCCATCCTTGCGGCGGCAAAACCGATCGGCGAGCCGATCGCGTGGGGCGGTCCCTTCGTGATGAATACCGAAGGCGAGGTGCGCCAGGCCATGCTGGACTACCAGATGGGACGGTTCTGAG
>NZ_JBQLZR010000007.1:0-5049 GCF_052168375.1 Glycocaulis sp. | reverse complement strand
CCCAAGGGGCTGAACGAGGACATTGTCCGCTTCATCTCGGAAAAGAAGGGCGAGCCACAATGGATGCTCGACTGGCGCCTTGATGCCTATCGCCGCTGGGTGGAGATGGAGGAGCCCAAATGGGCCAAGGTCCATCATCCGCCCATCGACTATCAGGATGCGTACTATTATGCGGCACCCAAAAATGCTGCGAAATACAAGAGTCTGGACGAAGTTCCTGCCGAATTGCTTGAGACCTACAAGAAGCTCGGCATTCCCTTGCGCGAGGCTGAAGTCCTGCTCGGTGTAGAGGGTGCGGAGGAGCGCACGGCTGCCGAGGCGCGCGAAACGCCAAAGGTGGCGGTTGATGCCGTGTTCGATTCCGTTTCCGTCGCCACGACCTTCAAGAAGGAACTGGAAAAGGCCGGCGTGATCTTCATGCCGATTTCGGAGGCCTTGCAGGAATATCCTGAACTGGTGCGCCAGTATCTCGGCAGTGTGGTGCCGGTGACGGACAACTATTTTGCCACGCTCAACAGCGCGGTCTTCTCCGATGGCTCGTTCGTCTACGTGCCGCCGGGCGTGCGCTGCCCGATGGAGCTGTCGACCTATTTCCGCATGAATGCGCAAGGCACGGGCCAGTTCGAGCGCACGCTGATCATCGCCGACAAGGGGGCCTATGTCTCCTATCTGGAGGGCTGCACCGCGCCTATGCGCGACGAGAACCAGCTCCACGCCGCCGTGGTGGAGCTGGTCGCGCTGGATGATGCCGAAATCAAGTATTCCACCGTCCAGAACTGGTGGCCGGGCGACGCCGAAGGCAAGGGCGGGGTTTACAACTTCGTCACCAAGCGGGCCGATTGCCGGGGCCGCAATTCCAAGGTCAGCTGGACGCAGGTTGAGACCGGTTCGGCCATCACCTGGAAGTATCCGTCCTGCGTGCTGCGCGGCGACAACAGCCAGGGCGAGTTCTACTCCATTGCGGTCACGAATGGCCGTCAGCAGGCCGATACCGGCACGAAGATGATCCATCTGGGCCGCAATACGAAATCGCGCATCATCGCCAAGGGCATTTCGGCCGGGCGCTCCGACCAGACCTATCGCGGCCTCGTCTCTGTTCATGCAAAAGCGGAAGGCGCGCGCAATTTTACCCAGTGCGACAGCCTGCTGATTGGCGATCAGTGCGGCGCGCACACCGTGCCCTATATCGAGGCGAAAACGCCCAAAGCCACGCTGGAGCATGAGGCGACGACCTCCAAGCTCTCCGATGACCAGCTTTTCTATGCCCGCCAGCGCGGACTGGATGAGGAAGCGGCGGTCGCCTTGCTCGTCAACGGCTTCTGCCGCGAGGTTTTACAGGAATTGCCGATGGAATTTGCCGTCGAGGCGCAGGCACTCCTGAAAGTCTCGCTGGAAGGGAGCGTGGGGTGATGGAAGAGCTGTTTGACCTCGTAGGCGTAGAGGGTGTGGCAGCGATTATTGCTGTTGTTGTATCCGTATTTGCACTTTGTTTGAGCGTTTTTAACTTTAGAGCAGAGTTCCGAATCGCTTGGACCAAAGAGGTAATCGGGTGGGCTCGCCAAGTCGTTAGCGTATTGACCGAAATGGAACATGATTTTTCGACCGCGTGTGGACAAAGTTTAGGGGTTAGGCCATCCGGTGATAGAGTGAGAGGTCAACTGGCGCGACTTTCAACATTGATTGACGAGGGTCGGTTCTATTTCGAAAACAACTCAGACAATGACTTTGGCCGTGATAAACCAGTGGCGTTTCGGGGTTACCGCCCCAAACTGATCGACGTTCTCGTTCGCGCTTACGATTCGTATCGTCGGGCGCTCACCAATAACGAGCACGACCCTTCCGACACTATTCGAAAGCGAAAACGAGACTTCGTGTCTCACGTGCAGGAGGTCATAAATCCAGTGTGGTTTTCTAAGAAAGCAGAGTTCGAAACAGAAAAAGTAAAAGTGAATTTTTAAAAGAGTGAACACGACTATGCTTGAGATCAAGAACCTCCATGCCCGCGTGAACCCGGAAGAGGGTGAAGCCAAGGCAATCCTCAAAGGCGTCGACCTGACCGTTCCGGCAGGCGAGGTGCATGCCATCATGGGGCCGAACGGGTGCGGAAAGTCGACTCTGTCCTATGTGCTGTCCGGGCATGACGGCTATGAGGTGACGGACGGCTCGATGCGTTTCCTCGGCGAGGAAATCAACGAGCTTGAACCCGAAGAGCGTGCGGCGAAGGGGCTGTTTCTGTCCTTCCAATACCCGGTTGAAATCCCCGGCGTGCCGACGCTGACCTTCCTGAAAGAAGCCGCCAATGCGCAACTGAAAGCGCGTGGTGAAGGCGAGATCAGTGCACCGGAATTCATGAAGCGTGCTCGTGAAAATGCAGCAAAACTCGGTATTTCAAGCGAAATGTTGAAGCGCCCTGTTAATGTCGGCTTCTCCGGCGGTGAGAAGAAGCGCATGGAAATCTTCCAGGCGATGATGCTCGAGCCGAAATTCCTCATCCTTGATGAAACCGATTCCGGGCTGGATATCGATGCGCTGCGTGTGGTGGCCGATGGCGTCAATGCGCTGCGCTCGCCTGAGCGTGGCATGCTGGTCATCACGCACTATCAGCGCCTGCTCGATTATCTCAAACCTGATGTCGTGCACGTCATGGCCGCTGGCCGGATCGTCGAGACGGGCGGGCCGGATCTCGCCTTGAAGCTCGAGGCTGAAGGCTATGAGAAGTTCACCGGAGCGGCAGCCTGATGGGTGTGACGCTGCCATTATCGGGTTTCGAACGGGCGCTCGCTGCCGGGCTGCCGGCAGGTGAACTGCGCGACGCTCTGGAAACCGCGGGCCTGCCGCATCGCCGGGTGGAAGCCTGGAAATGGTCTGACCTGCGCGCCGTCGCTGCAAAGATGGACGCCGGTGCAGGGCGGATCGAGGTGCGTGCCTCGCGCGAAGCGAACGTAACGGCGACGCTGGACCGCCAGCCCGAGCTTTTGATGCCGCGCCTGGCGGCAGGCCTCTCTTCTGGCTGCCCGGTGTATGAGCTCACAGACGGTGAGACCCTGTCTCTGGAGTTCATCGCGGAGGCGGGATCATCGCATCACATCGCTGCCATTCAGGTGCCGGCGGGCGTCGGCGCCACGCTGCATGAGCGCTATCACGCCGCGCCGGGCAGTTTTGCCAATCTCGCGCTCAATATTGAATTGGGCGAGGGCGCCTCGCTGACCCGCGTCGTCGAACAGGACGCGTCCCCCGATGCAGTACTGGTCGTGACGACCGGTATCAATCTGGCTGCCCGCGCCAGCCTGCACCAGACCACGCTCGGCTTTGGTGCAAAGCTCGCCCGGCTGGAGACCCATGTCAGCCATGCCGGTGAGGGCGCGGAGCTGACGCTCGGCGGTTCCTACCTGGTCGGTGACGGCCTGCATCTCGATCAGACGGGTATTGTGCGCCATACCGGCCCGAACGGGACCACCCGCGAGCTCTTCAAGGGCGCAGCCGCCACGGGCGGGCGCGGGGTTTTCCAGGGCAAGATCCATGTCGAGCAGGCGGCCCAGAAGACCGATGCCCAGATGAACCATCGCGGGCTTCTGCTCAGTAGCGGGGCGGACATATATGCCAAGCCGGAGCTGGAAATCTATGCCGATGACGTGGTGTGCGCGCACGGCAATGCGCTCGGCGCAGTGGACGAGGAGGCGCTCTTCTACATGCGCCAGCGCGGCCTGACCGAGACGCGGGCCCGCGCCGTCCTCACGCGCAGCTTCCTTGCCGAACCTCTCGATGCTGTAAGCAACGATGCATTGCATGAGCGTCTGCTCGGAAAGCTTGATGCGGCGCTGGAGGCTGTCTCGTGACCGCGCTTGCCCGACCCCGCAACGGCTTTGACGTCGATGCAGTCCGCGCGCAATTTCCGATCCTGTCGCGCGCGGTGCACGGCAAGCCACTGGTCTATCTCGACAGCGCGGCATCGGCGCAGAAACCTGAGGCCGTGATCGAGGCGCTGGCCGATGTCTGGCGCGGGTCCTACGCCAATGTGCATCGTGGACTGCACACGCTGGCAAACGAGACCACCGAGGCTTTCGAGGCCACGCGCGGCAAGCTGGTCCGGTTTCTCGGCGCAGCCAGAGCCGAAGAAATTGTCCTCACACGTGGCGCGACCGAGGCGATCAATCTGGTAGCCGCCGGAATCGGTCAGGACCTTCGCGAGGGTGACGAGATCATCCTCAGCCAGATGGAGCACCACTCCAACATCGTCCCGTGGCACTTCCTGCGCGAGCGCAAGGGCGTGGTCATCAAATGGGTTCCGGTTCGCGATGATGGCACGCTGGACGTCCAGGCCTATGAGGCCCTTTTCTCGCCGCGCACACGCATGGTTGCCCTGAGCCACATGTCCAATGTGCTCGGCACCGTGAATGATGCGGCTGCACTGGCGCAGACGGCGCACCAGCACGGTGTGCCGATCCTCTTTGATGGCTCGCAGGCCGCAGTCCACGGCCCGGTTGATGTGCAGGCCATTGGCTGTGATTTCTACGTGATCACCGGTCACAAGCTCTATGGACCCAACGCCACTGGCGCGCTCTACGCGCGCGGCGACTGGCTGGACCGGCTCCCGGCCTTTCTCGGCGGCGGCGAGATGATCGCCGAGGTCAGCGAGGAGAGCGTCATCTATGCCGCGCCCCCGCACAAGTTCGAGGCGGGAACACCTGCCATTGCCGATGTGATCGCGCTGGGCGCGGCGCTCGACTGGATGGACCATCACGTGACCGCGGATGCGCTTGCTCACGAGCATTCGCTGATGGAAGCCGCAACGGCGGGCCTCAAGTCCATGGACGGTATCCGCATACTGGGCAAGGCATCCGGCAAAGGCCCGATTGTGTCCTTTGTGGCCGAAGGCGCACACGCGCATGACCTGGCTCAGCTCATGGACCGGTATGGCGTGGCCGTCCGGGCCGGACATCACTGCGCCCATCCGCTGATGAAGCGCTTTGGTGTAACCGCCAGCGTCCGCGCCAGCTTTGCTGTCTACAACACGCAAGCCGAGGTGGAGGCATTTCTTGATGCCTTGCG
>NZ_JBQLZR010000006.1:0-5348 GCF_052168375.1 Glycocaulis sp. | reverse complement strand
GCTGACGGGTTTGGCGGCGCGATCCTGCGCGACAGCCCGGTCAACCGGCTTGCCCCTGCACGGCGCAAATCCATCACCTTGCGCTTTGCCCGCACGGCGGCAGAGCGCGCGCTCCGGCTCTAGCTCCGCGCGTCCATTGCCGCCTGCAGGGCCGCATTGAAGGCCGGCAGGCGCTCGCCATAGCGTGCCTTTGTGCGCGCCAGAATGTCTGCCGGAGCGGTGTCGGGTGAGCCGGCCGTGAAGGGCGGGGCCGGGTTGTATTCGATCAGGAGCTGGACCGATTTTGCCGCGTCTTCCCCTGCAAGCTCTGCCAGCACGGTCAGGGCGAAGTCTATCCCCGCTGTCACGCCGCCGCCGGTGAAGAGATTGCCGTCGCGCACCACGCGCGCCTTGACCGGAATGGCGCCGGTCAGTGCCAGAGCCTCGTGATAGGCCCAGTGTGTCGTGGCGCGCCGGCCCTTGAGAAGGCCTGCAGCGCCAAGAATGAAGGTGCCGGTACAGACCGAGGTGACATAACGGGCCTCACGGCCCTGACGGGCGACAAAATCGATCAGTGCCGCATCGCCCATGGCGGCATTGACGCCGAACCCGCCGGGAACACAGATCAGTTCCAGCGGCGGGCAATCGTCAAATCTCGTTGTCGGCGGAACGGTGAGAACCCCGTCCGTGCGGACTGGCTCCATCGATTTCGCCACCAGATGGATCTCGGCTCCGGGCAGGCGTGAGAGCACCTGCAAGGGTCCGGTGAAGTCCAGCTGGGTTATGTGGTCGAAGAGGACAAAGCCGATACGGAAAGGCGTGGTGGTCATGGTTCGCAGGCCTTTCCGTCAGGGTGGTGTCTAGCGCGGCGCCCGCTTGGCGAGGATGCGCTGCAGGGTTCGCCGGTGCATGTTCAAACGCCGCGCAGTTTCCGAGACGTTGTGATCGCACAGCTCGAACACACGCTGGATATGCTCCCAGCGCACGCGGTCGGCGCTCATCGGGTTTTCCGGCGGCTCCGGCTTGGTGCCCGGAGGGGCGAGCAGGGCTTTCACCACATCATCGGCGTCGGCGGGCTTGGAGAGATAATCGACTGCGCCGGACTTCACCGCCGCGACAGCGGTGGCGATATTGCCATAGCCGGTCAGCATGACGGCGCGGCAATCGGCCCGGTGCCGGTGCAGCGCCCGCACCACGTCCAGCCCGTCCCCGTCCTCCAGCCGCAGATCGACGACCGCGAAGGCAGGCGGCGCGCTGCGCGCCAATTCCAGCGCTTCTGCGACCGATCCCAGAGCCGTCACCTCAAAGCCGCGCTGTGTCATCGCCCGTTCCAGCCGGTTGCGGAAGGGTGCGTCGTCATCCAGCACAAGAAGCGTGCGGTCAGCGGGAAGGTCGAGCGTCTCTGTCATGGCGGGGCCCGGTCCTTTCTGGGTCGGGTGGTTATAACATCCTGAACAGTCATCTAGGCGAGGCAAGGCTCAAGGGAAAGGCTTTGCTGTCAGGCCTTCAGCTCCAGCCGCTTGCGCGGCAAGGTCATGCGCACGAGCGCGCCGGAGCGGCCGGGCCGGTTTTCAAACTCCACCTTGCCGCCGAGCCGCTCGACAAGGGTGGTGGCGATGAAGACGCCAAGGCCCAGCCCGCCCGGTCCCGGCTCGTGCCGCCGAGTAGTGATGTAGGGCTCGCCCAGCTTGGCGAGGATGTCGAGGGGGAAGCCCGGCCCGTCGTCCAAGACCGACACGGTCAGCGTCTCAGCCGTCCACCCTGCCTCCAGATTGACGCTGGCGCGGGCGAAGTCGATGGCATTCTCGACGAAATTGCCCAGCGCGTAGATCAGCTCGGGACTGCGCCGCAGGACAGGCGCGGGACCTTCGCCCGTTACAGTGATCGCGATGTCGGCACCAAGGCCCTTCAGCGGTGCTGCCGCCTCGTCCAGCAGGTCGGCAACCGCGATGCGGTCGTGCATCTGGTCGGTATCGCTGGGGGCTTGCGAGAGGCGTTTGAGGATGTCGCGGCAGCGCTCGGCCTGGGAGACCAGCAGGGCGGCATCTTCCTGCAATTCGGGATCCGTCAGGGCGCGCGCCATCTCCTTTGCCGTCAGCTGGATCGTGGCAAGCGGGGTGCCAAGCTCGTGTGCCGCGGCAGCGGACAGGGCGCCCAGCGCGGACAGGCGCTGCTCGCGCGCGAGGACGCTCTGTGTGGCGGCAAGGGCTGCGCCCATGCGCCGCGCCTCGCTGCCCACGCGCCAGGCATAGACAGCGGTAAAGGCGATGGTGATGACCAGCGCCAGCCACAGGCCCGCCTGATAGAGCGGTGGCAGGCTGATCGGGCCTGCCCAGTCGTTCCAAGGCAAAGGCATCGGCCAGACGCTCATGGCCAGCGAGCCGGCAATGGTCAGTGCGACAAGTGTCATCCACCAGCGCACCGGAAGGGCGGCCACCCCGATAAGTACCGGCGCGGCAATGACAAAGGCGAAGGGATTGGCCGTGCCACCCGTCAGGGCCACCAGCACGATCACTTGCAGGACATCGTAGGCCAGCTGGGCAAAGCTCTCACCTTCGCTCGCAAAGCGCTGCACGCTCTGGGAGAAGGCGATGGCCAGGTTCAGTGCGGCGCTCGCCGTGATGGCCATCAGGCAGAAAGCCAGCGGGAGATCAAATCCGAGGACGAAATGGACACCGAGGACGGTAATGGTCTGCCCGGCCACGGCCAGCCAGCGCAGGACGATCAGGGTGCGCAGGCGCACCCGGCCGAACATCGGCACCAGGGACGGATCGGCGCTGTTTTCATCGGCATCTGTGTGGAAAAAGGCCACGCTGGGAAAACCTCCTCTTACGCTGCAATGCAGCGTACCGGCTCGACACGAAGGTGCCTTGCGCCCTATCTATGACGCAAGAAGCATGTTGAGGAGTGGGCGCCCGTGAACTGGTCGAACCGTCCGGCCTGGCTTTTCCCCGTTATTGCCAGCATTGCCTGCGTCATCATTGCCGTTGCGGCCTTCCTGTATGCCGGGGGACAGCGTGGCACCGCTGCGCCGGGCGTTCGCGAATCGGGCCAGGCGCTGATCGGCGGTCCGTTCGAGCTAGTGGCTCATACGGGCGAGACGGTGACCGAGGCCGATTTCGAGGGCCGGCCCATGCTGATCTATTTCGGCTTCACCTATTGCCCGGACGTATGTCCGATGTCGCTGCAGGTTATGGCGCAGGCGCTGAACGAGCTGCCCGCTGACCAGCGCGCCGAGTTCCAGCCGCTCCTGATCAGCCTTGATCCGGAGCGCGATACGCCAGAAGCGCTGGCCGCCTATGTCGAAACCCCGGTATTCCCTGAAGGCTTGCTGGGTCTGACGGGCAGCCCGGAGCAGATTGCTGCCGCTGCGCGCGCCTACCGGGTCTACTATGCGCGCGCGGAGGCGGATGCCTCCATGGCGGAATATCTCATCGACCATTCCTCGCTCATCTATCTGATGGACCGGCAGGGCCGTTTCGTGGAGGTGTTCCCCCACGCCACCGCGCCGGAGCGCATTGCGCAATCCCTGCAACGATTTTTACAGGAAGACGGCGCATGATCGTCTCCTCAAGCATGGGCAGATAACCCTGCCCGCTAGGCCGGAGGCCTGATTTTTCGATGCTTTACACCTTCATGGAAATGACCCGCGCCGCGATGCTGCCCTGGCGCACTGCGGCGAATGTGGCGCGTACGTCCTTGCGCTCCCCCCTCAATCCGGTCGGCGATACGCTTGCCGGGCGCACCGCTGCCGCTGCTGCGGATGTGTTTGAAAGCCTGACGCGCTATTACGGCAAGCCGGAATGGGGCATCGATGCCACCGAGGTGAACGGTCACCCGGTCGGTATCGAGATCGAGACCGTCTGGTCAAAGCCCTTCGGCGATCTGGTGCACTTCGCGCGCGATACGTCGGCCCTTGCCGCCGCGCGCAAGGTGAAACCGGGCGAACTGCAAGATCCCAAACTTCTGCTGGTCGCGCCCATGTCGGGCCACTACGCGACCCTGCTGCGCGGCACGGTGGAAGCCTTCCTGCCAACCCATGACGTGTACATCACCGACTGGGCCGATGCGCGCATGGTGCCGGTACTTGAAGGCCGGTTCGGCCTTGGCGACTATGTGGAATATGTCCGCGAGATGATCACGGTCGTCGGGCCGGGCGCGCACGTGGCCGCCGTTTGCCAGCCCGGACCGCCTGTGCTGGCTGCATTGTCACTGATGGCGCAGGACAAGGATCCCGCGCGGCCGGCGACCATGACCTTCATGGGTTCGCCGATCGATGCGCGCAAAAGCCCGACCGTGCCGAACAAGCTGGCCGAGGAACGCCCGTTCGAGTGGTTCCGGGACAATCTGATCCACACCGTTCCGGCGGTGTATCCGGGCGCTCTGCGCCGGGTCTATCCCGGCTTCCTTCAGCTGACCGGCTTCATCAACATGAACTATGACCGGCATGTTGATGCGCACTACCAGTATTTCAACAATCTGGTGAAGGGCGATGGCGACAGCACCGACAAGCACCGCCAGTTCTATGACGAGTATCTCTCGGTCATGGACCTGACCGAGGAGTTCTACCTCGAAACCATCGCCGAGGTGTTCCAGGCCCACGCATTGCCGCAGGGCCGGTTCGAGGTGAAGGGACGCCTGGTTGATCCCTCTGCCATCACCGACATCGCGCTTCTCACCGTCGAGGGCGAGAATGACGACATTTCGGGTATCGGCCAGACGCAGGCCGCCCACACGCTGTGCTCAGGCCTGCCTGAAGCCCTGCGTGAGGACTATATCCAGCCTGATGTCGGCCATTACGGCGTGTTCAACGGCCGGCGTTTCCGCGAGGAAATCGTCCCGCGCATGAGCGCCTTCATGCAGCGTCACGCCCGCCCGGCAAAGGGCAAGGCCAGCTAGCGGCAGAGCTCGCCAGCCTGCCTCAGGGCAGCCGTCACGCCCGACAGCGAAAACGTATAGGCGGTATTGGTGCCCCGCGCTGATACCGCCTCCACCCGCATGGTCGCGCCGCGGCGCATCGCGTCCACAAGGCGGCTTTCCTCGCGCGGTTCCTCCACGAAGCCTTCGCGGTCATCGACATACATGGACACCCGGTCGGAGCCGACCGAGGCGCGTGGCGGGTTGTCGGCGCGCAGCTCATAACCGGCAAGGAAGCTCGGCTGTTCGCGCGCTGCGCCGCTCGCCCATGTCGAGACAAAGAAATACACATCCCCGTGGTCGACATCGCCGGGACGGGAATCGACCGGCCGGCTAATCGCATAGCATATGCGTTCCGGCCCGCTGCCGCGCGTGAAGACGCGCCAGTCATTGTGCTGTCCCTGGAAATGGGGCGCCTGGGCCAGAGCCGGGGCACTGGCGGCGAAGGCGCT
>NZ_JBQLZR010000005.1:0-1925 GCF_052168375.1 Glycocaulis sp. | reverse complement strand
ATCAGCGCGATCGGAATCACGTTGGTGTCGACAGAACCACCCAGGTTGAACGGCACGATACGGCGGCCATTCATCAGGACGAGGTTACGGTTGGAACCCAGGCCACGCAGGTTGACCGTCGCGCCACCGCCCGAACCGTTGTTCGTGCCGGGGCCGATGGCCGGAATGGCTTGCGGCAGGGTGCGGATGAGTTCTTCCACAGCAACCGGCTGGCGGAAGTCGAATTCCTCGGCGCCGACCGAATTGATCGGGCTGTTGGAAACGACGCCCGGCGACTGGATGCGCGTACCGGTTACGCGGATGGTCTCGCGCTGAGCAGCGCCAGCCTCATCTTCCTGCGCAATAGCCGGTGCCGCAGCGGCCGCGACCGCTACGAAACCCGCCAGGACCGAAGTCCGCAGGAGAGTTTCTTTGTTCCACTTTTTCACGTTAGTTCCCCTTTGATGTAAGGCAGTCGAGCTGAACGAGGGCTGAGCCAGCGAGCGCGCAGGTGCGCGAACGCAGACTCTCTGGGAGCCTCGCTTGGGCGCACCATCGCGGAATCTTCACAATCATCCAAGGCCCACACACGGCCCTGACACATGTTAGCGCCCTACCTGTTGCAAAAAGGTCATCAAACTCCCTGACAGAGCGCTGCCCATTGGCACCACCGGAACGCAAAGAGCCCGGAGCATGGCTCCGGGCTCTTCACTTTCGTCTCGAAAGGCCGTCAGCGAGGCTGCCCCGACAAAGGAGCCGCCCGTTTACGACTAATCGATGATTTTGCTGACGACGCCGGCGCCGACGGTGCGGCCGCCTTCGCGGATGGCGAAGCGCAGCTTTTCTTCCATCGCGATCGGCTGGATCAGGTCCACCGTCACTTCGACATTGTCACCCGGCATCACCATCTCGGTACCCTCTTTCAGGGTCACGATGCCCGTCACGTCCGTCGTGCGGAAGTAGAATTGCGGGCGGTAGTTGGTGAAGAACGGCGTGTGACGGCCACCCTCTTCCTTCGTCAGGATGTAGGCTTCCGCCTCGAACTTCTTGTGCGGCTTCACAGAGCCCGGCTTGGCCAGAACCTGGCCACGCTCGACGCCTTCACGTTCCACACCGCGCAGAAGCGCGCCGACATTGTCGCCCGCCTGACCCTGGTCAAGCAGCTTGCGGAACATTTCAACGCCCGTGCACGTCGTCTTCGAGGTGTCGCGGATACCCACGATCTCGATCTCGTCGCCCACTTTCAGGATGCCGCGCTCGATACGGCCGGTCACAACCGTGCCGCGGCCCGAGATCGAGAACACGTCCTCGATCGGCATCAGGAACGGCATGTCAACCGGACGCTCCGGCGTCGGGATGTACTCGTCCACAGCGGCCATGAGTTCGCGGATCTTGTTCTCGCCGATCTCGGGATCACGGCCTTCCATCGCCGCCAGCGCAGAGCCGGCAATGATCGGAATGTCGTCGCCCGGGAAGTCGTACGAGCTCAGAAGCTCGCGGATTTCCATCTCGACCAGCTCGAGAAGCTCAGGATCGTCAACCTGGTCAACCTTGTTCATGAACACCACCAGAGCCGGAACACCGACCTGACGGGCCAGAAGAATGTGCTCGCGCGTCTGCGGCATCGGGCCGTCAGCCGCGTTCACAACCAGGATCGCGCCGTCCATCTGAGCCGCGCCCGTGATCATGTTCTTCACATAGTCAGCGTGGCCCGGGCAGTCGACGTGCGCATAGTGACGGTTCTCGGTCTCGTACTCGACGTGAGCCGTCGAGATCGTGATACCGCGAGCCTTCTCTTCCGGCGCACCATCAATCTGGTCATACGCACGGAACTCGCCGAAATACTTCGTAATCGCTGCCGTCAACGTCGTCTTGCCATGGTCAACGTGACCAATCGTGCCAACGTTCGCATGCGGCTTGTTACGCTCAAACTTTGCCTTGGCCAT
>NZ_JBQLZR010000004.1:0-14817 GCF_052168375.1 Glycocaulis sp. | reverse complement strand
ACCTTGAAAAACGCATGCGCGAGGCCGCCGCCAATCTCGAATTCGAGGAAGCGGCACGGCTAAGGGACGAGATCAAGGCGCTGGGGGAGTAGGGGATTATGTTGCTATCTGAACTGGCGAAGCGAATTTCGCCGGAATCTACCATTCTATTTCTTGGCGCAGGCGCATCAATACCCTCCGGGGCGCCCAGCGTTAAGGACCTATCAGCTGTTATGCACGCCGAACTATCTAAAGATGCATCCAGCCTGAACCTCTCAGAAATTACCCGACTAGTAGAAACCAAACTTGGTCGACCACATCTAATAAAAGTTTTGAGAGAAAAATTCTCTAAAATAAAGCCTGCTAGAGGAATGCTTAACATTCCGCTATATAAATGGGCCGGAATATATTCTACCAATTATGATACGCTTCTAGAATCCGCATATGAAGAAAGAGGCCTCTCTGCCCAAGCAATTTGTTCGTCGTTCGACTATTCAAAGCAACTTGATAAACCCCCTGTAGCCACCATCTACAAGATACATGGGTGCATCAACAAGGATGAGGTTGATGGATACTCAAACCACCGCATAATTATTACGACAAACGATTATAAAAACTATAGAGACTACCAAGAGCAAATATATCGACTGTTAGATGCTCAACTCGATGCAAATGACTTATTGATAATCGGACACTCTCTCGCCGACCCACATATAAAAGAACTTATATTGAAATCACAGGAGTATAAAGAAAAATACAAATCACCAAGAAAGTCATATCTGCTTATTTTTAATCGTGACGATGACCTTGCCACGCTATACGAAGATGATGGCTTGCAGGTCGCTTTTGGCGGATTGGATGACTTTTTTGCCGAGCTAGCAAAATCTGGTTGCGAGATTAAGTCAAGTTTTAATTCAAATTCACTACTACATAAGGACATCGTACCAAGCACTATTCATGTGAATGCGTTAAATCTTGAGCTGTCGCACGATGTGAACCGCATGTTTCATGGCGCGCCAGCAACGTTCGCTGATGTCGAACAAGGCTATACGTTCCGGCGAGATGCATTCGACAGAATTATGAACACCCTGAACACTAATCGCAGCCCAGAGCGCGCTCAAATCGCGACGATAATTGGGGCCAGCGGCGTCGGGAAGACGACATTGTCGGCTCAGCTGGCGGTTGGGCTAGCCAAAGATAATTGGCAGGTCTTCTGGCATGATCCCGATATGCCATTTTACTTTAAACCATGGCTTGATACCGCTCTAGATTGCGAGCGTCAAAAAATTAAAACGGTTTTGTTTTTAGATGATGTTCACGTTCATTTATTTGAAGTAAATAGATTGGTAGATAGCCTCGACTTGGCCAAAATGAGTTATTTTAAAATAGTCGCCGTATCAAATCAAGGGAACTGGAATCATAGAGTTAAGTCTCCCGCTTTTTTCAAATTTGGACAGGTTTTTCGCATTGCGAACTTATCTGATACCGAAATCGACAGCCTGTTGCATTTGATTGACCACAACACCGCAATTTCTCGTCTGGCGATGAGTGCTTTTCAGGGCTTCGATCCTGTTCAACGAAGGAAGAGGCTTAAAGATCGGGCTCGCGCTGATATGTTTGTCTGTCTAAAGAATATCATTGCATCCGACGACCTTGATGTAATAATTCTCCGGGAGTTTGCTGACCTGGATGAAGATCTTCAAGAGGTGTATCGAATTGTCGCTGCACTAGAGACTGCAGGGATTAAAGTTCATAGACAGTTAATAGTACGCAGTTGCGGTTTGGAGGCGGCCTCCGTTCAAGGAATTATTTTACGACTTGCCGATGTTATTAGCGAGTATGATGTTGATTCTGGACAGGGCATTTTCGCTTGGCGCGGCAGGCACCCTGTGATCTCCGCACTCATATCGAAATATAAATATAATGATAATGAAGAGTTCCAAGCCCTTCTGGAAAAGGTGATAGACAGCCTAAACCCTGTGTATCAAATTGAGCGATACAGCATTCGGAACTTGTGCCACGATCACAATGGCATTCCCAGGATACCCAGTATAAGCAAGCAAAATGATCTTCTGCGTCGGATGATCTCAAAGATGCCTGCAGAGCGCGTCCCTCGGCACGCTTTGATAAAAAACTTGCTGAACAACAATCAACTTCCACAGGCGGAAACTGAAATTCGGCTTTTCGAGTCGGAGTTCAACGAAGATAGCCCAGTTTTAAGATACAAAGTTTATTTAGATATAAATCGTGCAACAAAAACTCCCGGCATCATGCTGGAAGATAAATTGTACTGGATCGGGCGTGCGGAACAAAATGCCCGTCGTGGTGCAAGGAAATTTGAAAGCAATAAGTTTGCTTTGCGCTTGCTATGCGACGTCGGGATTGCAAAGTACAAATTAACCAAAGATTTAGCACTTTTTCGTGAGGGAATAGAAGTGCTTCAAGCGGCTGAACGGAGCTTAGGTGATCCGGATATAGGCCAACTTGTCCATCACTACCAACAGAGGGTTGGAAGTGTTGTGGCGGATGAGATTGAGATTGTGGATTTAGAGGACTAAATCACCCCACCCTTCGATAAATCCCGTCAATGCGCACGTCGCCGTCCAGGATGTCGAGATAGGTGCGTATGACCTGTTCGAGCTGGTCAAGTGTTTCGATTGTGCAGAAGCCTTCCGGGTCGCGGGTGATGCCGGCCTCGGCCAATGCCTCGTCGGTCAGGACATGGCAATCGGGCTGGTGATAGGTGGTCATGCCGTCATAGACGAAGACCACGCCATAGCCGATCCCGTCCTCGCGCGGCCACTGGCCGATATAGGTGTCGCCGGAGAGCCGTCTCAGCCGTGCATCCTGATGGGGGAAGTTCGGCGCGTCCGAGGTGTAGCGCCGGGTGAAGAAGCCATAGTCGATACGGCCAGCCCAGGTCACCCCGCCCCATTCATTGCCCTCGGTATCAAACGGCGTATGGGTGTATTCGCCGGGCGGCATGGCGCGCATCGCATGGCGCGAGCCGATCAGCTCCTCCTGACTGGTAAAGCACCCGCTCAGCAATAGAGCGGGCGCGAGCAGGAGGAGCCGAGCGAGGCCCCTCATACCGGCTTGCAGGCGGATGTGAGCCAGGCATGCACTTGCCGCTCATCGGCCACCAGCGGCCCCACCTTTTCCAGCACGGCGGCATGGTAGATGTTCAGCCAGTCGCGGTCCTCCGCGCTCATCAGGCTCATATCCAGAAGGCCGGTATGGATCGGGGCAAGCGTGAGGGTTTCAAACCCCATCATCGGCCGCTCACCGCCCGGCAGGTCTTCCGGCGGGGTGACGACCTGCAGCGTCTCTATGCGGATGCCCCAATGGCCGGTCTTGTAGAAGCCCGGCTCGTTGGAAAAGATCATGCCGGGTTTCAGCGCAATCGTGTTCGGCGCCTTGGCGATGCGCCCCGGCCCTTCATGCACGGACAGGTAACTCCCCACCCCGTGGCCGGTGCCATGGTCATAATCCATCCCCGCCATCCACAGAGGCTGGCGCGCGAGGGCATCAAGCTGGCTGCCCGTCGTGCCTTCGGGGAAGCGGATGCGGGCAAGCGCGATATGGCCCTTCAGCACGAGCGTGAAGGCGCGGCGCATCTCGGCGTCCGGCTCGCCAATCGGCACGGTGCGGGTGATGTCGGTCGTGCCGTCCGGGTATTGCCCGCCGGAGTCCACCAGATAGAGCGTGCCGGGCGAGATCTTGCGCACGGTTTCAGTACTGACGCGGTAGTGCGGCAGGGCGCCGTTCGGCCCGGCGCCGGAAATGGTTTCAAAGCTAATATCGCGAAAATCGGGCAGCGCCCGGCGGATCGTCTCCAGCTTCACCGCCGCGCTGATCTCGTCTTCATTGCCCGACTGCGCCTCGGTGTCGAGCCAGTGGAGGAAGCGCACCATGGCCGCGCCATCGCGAATGTGCGCGCGGCGCGAGCCCTCGATCTCGACCGCGTTCTTGATCGCGCGCGGCAGGGCCACCGGGTCCGGCGCGCGCTTCACGGTCGCGCCGCCCTTTTCGAGCTGGTTGAAGACATGGGCGCTGGCAATCGCCGGGTCGACCATCACGGTTTTTCCGGCGAAGCCGGTCAGCGCGCTATCAAACGAATCCTCCGGTTCGATGGATATTTTGTTGCCGCCAACAGGATAGACGTCAGAAACCTGCTTTTCGGGGTCGAAAAACCCGTGAATCGACCCGTCCGAACGTATGATCGCGCGTCCCAGACCTATCGGCGCGCACGCGACATCATGCCCACGCAGATTGAGGATCCAGGCGACCGATACCGGATCGGTCAGCACGGCGGCATCCGCGCCAGCCTCCTGTATTATCTTGGCAATCTGGTCCAGCTTCTCCTCAACGCTGCGCCCGGCGAGGGTGACAGGGTGGGGATTGATTTTCGCTCTCGGCGCGGGCGGGCGATCCGCCCAGATTGTATCCACCGGATTGGGATCCACTATCCGCATGTGGACACCGGCCCTGGCTGCCGCCGCCTCTATCCGCGCAATCGCGTCCGGGCTGTGCAGGCGGGCATCATAGCCGATCACCTCGCCTTTACGGCCATTTGCGGCGATCCAGCCGGCAAGGCCGGGCTCTGGAAAGCCTTCAAAGCTGAAAAGCTCTCCATCAACCTGCGCCCGCACCTGCAGGGTATAGCGCCCGTCGGTGAAAACAGCCGCCCTGTCCCGCATCACGATGGCCGCGCCGGCACTGCCCGTGAAGCCGGTTACCCATGCGAGGCGATCCGCGCTCGCGGGGACATATTCGTTGTTGTACTCGTCCTCATGGGGCACGAGAAAGCCATCAAGGCCGAGGCGCTCCAGCGCCTTTCTGAGCAAAGGCAGGGCCTTGCGGCCATTGGCCGGGCCGCCCTTGGGGGTGAAGGTCTGGATGGTCGAAGGGGGGATTATCTGGGTCATGGGGGCACGCTAATCCTCTGCCCGCCGCCGATCAATCGGGGCGTGCTGTGTGCGCCCTATCCGGCGGGACATGGCGCAGCCCCGCTCTCGCAAGCGCGCCCTTTTCCCCCTAATAAGGCGGGATAACCCGCCCCGTCAGCGCGAAGGAAAAACACCCCATGTCGACACTCTGGCGCCTGCTCGCCATCGGTCCTGCCGCGCCCATGAAGGCCGCTGACGCCGTGCTGAATGCGTGGGAAGACGGGCCTGCCCTGTCCTGGTCCTTTTTCGAGGATGGCAGCGAAACGGTCTGGCGGCTCGACGTGCTTTTCGCGCAACAGATTGAAGTAGATAGGTTTTTGGGCGAGATCGGTCTGACGGGCGCAGACATTGATGTCCAGTTCGCGCCCCTGCCGGAGGAGGATTGGGTACGCCTCTCGCTGGCCGGCCTGCCAGCGGTGAAGGCCGGGCGCTTCGTCATCTATGGCGAGCACGCCAGGGGTGAGCTGGCTCCTGGCGAAATCGGGATAGAGATCGAGGCTGGCCCTGCCTTCGGCACCGGCCATCACGGCACGACCCGCGGCTGCCTCATCGCCTGCGACAGGATTTTTGCCTCACAAAATCAAGAAGTTAAGACCGTTCTCGATCTGGGTTGCGGCACGGGCGCACTCGCCATCGCCGCCGCCCTGCTCTGGCCCGATGCGCGCATTCTTGCGTCGGATATCGACCCCGAAGCGGTCGCCGAAACCGATATCAATACCGCCAAGAATGGCGTCTCCAGCCGCATAGAGGCAATAACCGCCGACGGATTTACCCACCCCGCCTTTGAGGGTGCTATATTCGATCTCGTCTTCGCCAACATTCTCGCCGGCCCGCTGCAGGAACTCGCCCGGGCACTGGCACAGCGTCTCGCCCCGCGCGGACGGGCCATCCTGTCCGGCTTGCTGGAAGAGCAGATCGCCGCGGTCGAAGCGGCCTATACGGAAGCGGGCCTTTTCACCGAGCACACCGACATCATCGAGGGCTGGGCCATCCTGACACTGAAGGCGCGCTAGCGACTGCCATCACGCCTTCAGGATCAGTTCCAGGCAAGCGTCGATATGCGCCTCAATCTGCCGGGAATCGGCCGGATTCTTGCCCGTAAGTATCTGATATTCCGGGGCGAGAACCAGTGGCAGGGAGAAGGCACCCGACAGCACAAACATGAGGTGTTCAGGGTCGCCGGATGCAATCAGGCCTTCGCCCTGTGCAGACCCGATCAGCGCAATGATGCGGTCATTCATCGGCTTCTGGTGATTGGCAATCAGCCATTCGAGGCGGGCCGTATGCTCCGCCCCCTCCTGCAGCAGCAGGCGCATGTGCTCGGGATGGGCTGCGAGCGTGGAGATATGGGCCCGGATTGCTGCCTTGTAGAAGGCAAGCCCGGAAAGACCCGCCGTCTGTTCAAGCTCGCGGGCCAGGTGCGCGTTCACCCGGCCGTAGAGGCGCTCAACCGCCGCCTCCCACAGGCCCTGCTTGGACTTGAAATGATACATGATCAGCGGAACGGGCGAACCACAGGCCCGCGCCACATCACTGACCGACGCGCCAGCAAACCCGCGCTGGGCAAACAGCGGAATGGCCGCGTCCAGAATGCGGCTCTGCGTCGCCTCGCGCTGGACATCGCGCTCGTTCATCCGCGCCGGGCGGGTATCGGTTTTCATGCTCATGAGCAAAGAATTACTGGCTTTGGCCAGCAAGGTCGAGCCTCGTCACGCGCGCGTCACGAAGCTCGCCACCACCTTCTTCTCGCCCGCCTTGTCGAAGGCTACGGTGAGCTTGGCGCCATCGGCAACCACAATCCGGCCATAGCCGAATTTCTGATGGAACACCCTGTCCCCGCGGCCAAAGCCGCCTGAGCCGGCATCGCTGCTGTCGATCAGCTTTGCCTTGCCCTCGATCACGCCCGGATCGCGCCGCGCGCCGCTTTCCTGCGCGGCCTTGAAGCGCTTCCAGCCGGGGCTGTCATAGGCCGAGCGGAAAGGATCAGCCGGTTCGGCCACGCCCTGAAAACCCGGCCCGGCATCGTAATAGCCGGTCTCCGACTTCGCCTCGGCGTGCTCCTGGGGCAATTCGTCGATGAAGCGCGAAGGCAGGACGGACTGCCAGCGCCCGAAGATCATGCGGTTGGCGGTAAAGGAGATGATCGCCCGTTCGCGCGCCCGGGTAATGCCGACATAGGCTAGCCGGCGCTCTTCCTCGAGGCTGGCCGTGCCGCCTTCATCAAGCGAGCGTTGCGACGGGAACACCGTCTCTTCCCAGCCCGGCAGGAAGACCAGCGGAAACTCCAGCCCCTTGGCGGCGTGCAGCGTCATCAGGGACACCTCGTCGCCATCGCTCGCAGAATCGAGATCGGCCACCAGCGAGACGTGTTCCAGATAGGCTTCCAGCGTATCAAAGCCGCCCATGGAACGAACCAGTTCCTTCAGATTGTCGAGGCGTCCGGCGGCCTGCGGGCTCTTGTCCTCGCGCCACATCGCCGTGTAGCCGCTCTCATCGAGAATGATCTCGGCCAGCTCGTCATGGCGCATCGTGTCAGCCTGCGACCGCCAGCGCTCGACATCGCGCAGAAAGACCTGCAGGGCGGTACGCGCCTTGCCGCGTATCTCGTCGGTCTGGACCATGAGGCCCGCCATCTCGCTCATCGAGACACCGGCAGAGCGGGCGGCAGCGGCGATCTTCTGAACGCTCGTCTCGCCAATCCCGCGCTTGGGCACATTCACGATCCGCTCGAAGGCCAGATCGTCATCGGCCGAGCGCACAAGACGCATATAGGCATGGGCATCACGCACTTCGGCACGCTCGAAGAAGCGCGGACCGCCAATCACCTTGTAGGGCAGGCCCAGCATGATGAAACGGTCTTCAAAAGCGCGCATCTGCCAGGACGCCCGCACCAGAATGGCGATATCATTGTGCTGGCGGCCGGACCGGACATAGGCCTCGATCTCGTCGGCGGCAAAGCGCGCTTCGGCCTCGCCGTCCCACAGCCCGCGTACCTGCACCTTTTCGCCGGGATCGTCCTCGGTCCACAGGGTCTTGCCCAGCCTGGCCCGGTTGGAGCGGATCAGACCCGATGCGGCCCCTAGGATGTGTCCGGTCGAGCGGTAATTGCGCTCCAGACGGATCACGGTAGCGCCCGGAAAATCGGTCTCGAAGCGCAATATGTTGTCCACTTCTGCGCCGCGCCAGCCATAGATGGACTGGTCGTCATCGCCCACGCAGCACAGATTGCCCGAACCGCGCGCCAGAAGGCGCAGCCACAGATATTGGCAGACATTCGTGTCCTGGTACTCGTCGACCAGGAGGTAGCGGAAGCGCCGGTGATAAAGCTCCAGCACGTCAGCGTTCTCGGTGAAGATCGTCAGATTGTGCAGGAGCAGATCACCGAAATCACAGGCATTGAGCACCTTCAGGCGCTCCTGATAGAGGCGGTACAGTGCATCGGCCTTGCCGTCTGCAAAGGTCCAGCGATCCTCCTCGCCCAGCTTTTCCGGCCGGATGCCCCGGTTCTTCCAGCCATCGATCAGGCTCGCCAGATGACGCGGCGTCCAGCGTTTCTCGTCAATGCCTTCGGCTTGCAGGATCTGCCTGATCAGGCGCAGCTGGTCATCGGTATCGAGAATGGTGAAAGAGGATTTCAGCCCCACCAGCTCGGCATGACGGCGCAGTATCTGGGCGGCAATGGAGTGGAAGGTGCCAAGCCAGGGCAGGCCTTCCACCGCCTCACCGATGATCGACCCGACGCGCGCCTTCATCTCGCGCGCCGCCTTGTTGGTGAAGGTGACCGATAGGATTTCATGGGGCCGGGCGCGCCCCGTCGCCAGAATGTGGGCAAGGCGGGTGGTGAGCACACGTGTCTTGCCGGTACCGGCACCGGCCAGCACCAGAACGGGGCCTTCGGTTGCCTCGACCGCCGCGCGCTGTTCTGCGTTCAGTCCTTTGAGATAGCCCGGCACACCATCCGGGCCGTGGGCAGGCGGACGGGCAGAGGCTTGCTGGGACAGGGGCACAGAATTCATGGCGGCCTTGATGCGGCTGGGTCGATTCGAGCGAGGCGAACAAAACTAGCACGCCTTGCCCGGTTCGGCAGGGGGTGGATCAGCGTCCGACCTTGCCTGACACGGCGCAGGGCGGCTCTGGCTCCGCGTGGAGCAAGCTGATAGTTTTTGCGCCATCCGGCCCGGACAGTCCATTGCAGGAACCGATCAATGCCAGCTGCCAGCGCTTCACCTGCCCCCGCCTTTGCATCCGAGGACGGAGGGCGTCCGGGTGCTGGCGCCAATGACGCCATCCTGCGCGACTTCTGGTATGTGGCCCTGCCCGCACGCGAACTGAAAACCGGGCGCACAAAGTCGCTCACCCTGTGCGGTATCGAGCTTGAGCTGAAACGTGAGGCCAGCACTGTCACTGCAACCGCCAAGACGGGCGAAAGCCTGCAAGCGACTGAGCAAGAGGGCCTGATCTGGGTCTATGTGCCAGAAGCCCATGGGCATGCGCCAGACGTCCCGCCGCCTGCTTTCAACGGCCCCGGCGGCGCGCGCGTCCAGTTTGTCGAGGAAGCCCACCTCCCCTGCCACATCGATGATGCGGCCTATGGCCTTCTTGATCCGGCACACGGGCCTTACGTGCACGCAAGCCCCATCTGGCGCAGCTCCAAGACGCTGAAAGACAAGGCGAAGGACTACGAACCGAGCGAGCTCGGCTTCACCATGGTCCCGCACGCGCCGGTCAACTCCAAGCTCTACAACATTATTGGTGGGTCGATCCGGGTCTCGATCGCCTTCCGCCTGCCAGGCCTGCGCATCGAGCGCATCTGGAACGAGAAGCACACCGTGCTGGGCGTGACCGTCCTGACGCCGGTCGATGCCAACCGCACCATCATCCGCCAGGTCTTCTACTGGGACACGCCCGTCCTGACCGTCATCAAGCCCATCGCGCGCCTCTTCACCCGCCCCTTCCTGCAACAGGATGTGCGCATCATGGCGCTGCGCCAGCAGGGCCTCGCCTTTGGCGCAAAGGGCATGCTGATCCGCGACGCCGACCAGCTGTTCATCTGGTACCAGCGTATCAAGAAGGAAATTACGGATGCTCGTGCACAAGGGCGCGCCTTCGTGAATCCGGTCAAACCGGCCACGCTGCGCTGGCGGACGTGAAACCTTCTTGTCGCTTTTCACCTTCTAAAATGATATCTTGAAGATATCATTTTAGAAGGTGCGTCATGAAAGCCTTGATCGGCAAATGGGGGCAGTCCCAAGCGGTCCGGTTGCCACGGGAAATTTCCGAGAACCTCAAGCTTCAGGCAGGCGACGAGGTCGAGATGGAGCTTGTGAACGGTAAGCTCGTCATCACCCCCCTCAAACGGCCAGCCAAGCTCGACCCGAAGGCGCTGTTTGCTCAGATGGAGCAATGTGATCCGCCTGCAGAGATTGACTGGGGACCCGCGCGAGGCGCAGAGATTTGGTAGCCTCGTCTTGCGTGTTTCAGCCCGGAGATCTTGTCTGCATCGAACTGACGGACAGCGCTGGCCACGAGCAGGCCGGCAGGCGGCCCGCCGTAGTGGTTTCAGTAAAGGACTATAACGCCAATTCCAGCCTTGTTCTGATCTGCCCTGTCACCAGCAATGACAAGCCCTGGCCGTTCAAGATCAGGCTGGAGGGCGAGCTGAACGGTATCGAGGGCTATGTGCTGGCAGACCAGATTCGCGGTATTGAACCGGCAGCCCGCTTTGCACAGCCCGTTGGCACGGTCAGTGCATCATGTCTGGATAGACTCCAGGCATTGATAGCCGTGCTGATCGGCTTGCAACCTACCCCCTGAAGCCAAGCGCGATGAGATAGGTCTCTGAGCTGTCAGCGCGGCTGGCGGCGGGCTTGGCGTGCTTCACCTTGTCAAAGCGCGGTTTAAGGCGCGCGAGCACTTCGCTTTCGGTACCGCCCTGGAACGCCTTGGCGATGAACGCACCGCCGGGCTTCAGCGTCTCGAGCGCGAAATCCGCAGCCGCCTCCACCAGCGCCACGATACGCAGATGGTCCGTGCTCTTGTGGCCGGTCGTCCACGGCGCAAGGTCGGACATGACGAGGTCTGCCGGTCCGCCCAGCGCAGCCTTCACCGCATCGGGCGCCTCCGGGTCGGTAAAGTCCATCGTCATCAGGACAGCGCCTGCGATGTGGTCCATCTCCAGAAGGTCAATGCCCACGACATGGCTCGCCCCGCGTTTCAGCGCGACCTGCACCCATCCGCCCGGCGCCGCGCCAAGATCGGCGATGCGCATGCCGGGACGCAGGAGCGAGAATTTCTCGTCCAGCTCGATCAGCTTGTAGGCGGCCCGCGAGCGATAGCCTTCCGCCTTCGCCCGCAGCACATAAGGGTCGTTCAGCTGCCGCTCCAACCAGCGCTGGGAGGACACCTTGCGCTTCTTGGCCGTCTTTACCCGCTCGTGAAACTGCTTGTCAGCGCGCTTGCTGCCGCCTGCCGTGACCGGTCCGGAGCGACGCCGGCGGCGTTCTTCCGGCGGATCATCATCCTTGCCCGAACTCATGCGGCATCTCCTGAACTGGCAGCTTGACGGGACCGGGCCTTCCGTCCCCGCCGGCCGCGCTTGCGGCGCGGATAGATGAGGTTGAGAAGAAGGCCTTCGCGAAGGCCCCGGTCACCGACGCGCAGGCGCGGTACCGGCCAGCCATCCATCACCGTCTCCAGAATGGCGCAGCCCGCAACCACCAGATCGGCGCGTTCGGTGCCGATGCACCCTTCTCCGGCGCGCCCGGCAGCATCCTTGGTCGAAAGTCGGTCACAGGCCTTGCGGGCCTCGTCATGCGTCATCCAAAGCCCGTCGACCCGGTTGCGGTCATAGCGGACAAGATCAAGATGCACGCCGGCGATGGAGGTGACCGTGCCGGACGTGCCGACCATGTGCGCCTTGCCCGCTTCAAACAGTGCGCGCAGGCGCCGGGCGCCCTTGGGGATATGGGTTTCCTTGCGTACCTCGGCCTTCATGGCTTCATACCAGGCGGCACGCTCGGCCGTGCTCGCGTTGGCCGGCTCCGGGCAACGCTCGGACAACGTCACCACGCCGAGAGGAATGGTGGTCCAGCCGCGAATGCCGGGACGGCCGGCATCGGGATAGCCGCCTCGCGCGCGCCATTCGGCCAGATCGAGCCAGCACAGCTCTGTTGAGCCGCCACCAATATCGACCACGACCGCGGCTTCAAAGCTGTCATCGAGAAGGTCAAGACTGCCCTGGACGGCCAGGCGCGCCTCTTCCTCCGGTGAGATCATGTCGAGGACAAGTCCGGTCTCGCGCTCGACCCGGTCAAGAAACTCGCGCCCGTTCGACGCCATGCGGCAGGCCTGCGTTGCCACGGCGCGCATACGGGTGACATTGCGCCGTTGCAGCTTCTGCGCACAGATGCCAAGTGCCTCGACCGCGCGGTCCATCGCCTCGTCGGACAGCACACCGCTGGCGCCCAGCCCTTCGCCGAGACGCACGATCCGCGAAAAGCTCTCCACCACGCGAAAGCCCCGCGACGCGCGCCGGGCCATCAGCATGCGGCAATTATTCGTGCCGAGGTCTATCGCGCCGAAGATGACGTCATGCCGGGAGCGGGGCTTGCCGCTTTTGCGCGAATCCGTCTCCGGCCGCCCGCCGGAGTCCTGCGTGTCCATCGTATTCAATTCCTGAAGCCCGGCCCCTCAGCCAAGGCGCGCAACCTTTCGGCGCGCTGCGCTTTGTCTGACGGAACCGGAACGGTTCATGTGTTGAAGAGAATGATAACATGATTGTGAGACGATGACAGGTGCCTGTCCTGCGCGTGCTCATGCAGCGCCGGGCTCGCATCGGGCCGCAGCCGGACTAAATTACCGGCAAGTCCTTACGTCATAGAGGAAAACCGCCGTGCGCAGTGCGCGATTTGCCATCGGGGACGTTGTCCGCCACCGCCTCTTCCCGTTCCGGGGCGTGGTGTTCGATGTCGATCCGCAATTTGCCAATACGGAGGAATGGTGGCTTTCCATTCCCGAGGCGATCCGTCCGCACAAGGACCAGCCCTTCTACCATGTGCTCGCCGAGAACGAGGCCAATTACTACACGGCCTATGTCTCCGAGCAGAACCTGCTGGCCGACGCCCATAATGGCCCTGTCGGCCACCCGGAAGCCTCCCAAGTCTTCGAGACCTTTGATGGCGAACGCTACCGTGTGAAGCCCGAGATTGCGTCGCGCGCGAACTAGACGGACCGCCGCCTATTCCCTGGAGTAACGCACCACTTCCTGCTCGATAGCACCGAAGATCGACTTGCCAGCCTTGTCACGCATATCGATGCGGATCGTATCGCCGGGCTTCATGAAGGCAGTTGCCGGCTTGCCGTCATTAATCGTCTCGATCATGCGGATTTCAGCGATGCAGGAATAGCCCTTGCCGCCTTCGCTGACGGGTTTGCCCGGGCCGCCATCCTGCTTGTTCGAGACCGTGCCTGACCCCACGATGGTGCCCGCAGTGACCGGGCGGGTCTTGGCAAGATGCGCGATAAGCTCCGGGAAGCCGAACGTCATGTCAACGCCCGCGTTCGGCTCGCCAAAGAGCTTCCCGTTATACTGGGAACGCAAAGGCAGGTGCAGGCGCGCGCCGTCCCATGCCTCGCCGAGCTCGTCCGGCGTCACCGCAACTGGCGAGAAGGCGGTCGGCGGCTTGGACTGGAAGAAGCCGAAACCCTTGGCAAGCTCGCCTGGAATGAGCCCGCGCAAGGATACGTCATTGCAGATCATGACGAGGCGGATTGCTTTTGCCGCCTCATCGGGCGTGCAACCCATCGGCGCATCGCCGGTAATGACCGCCACCTCGCCCTCGAAATCGAGGCCCCAGCTATCATCACCGAGCGGGATGGTGTCACGCGGCCCCAGGAAAGCGTCCGAGCCGCCCTGATACATCAGCGGATCGGTCCAGAAACTGTCGGGCATCTCGGCGCCGCGCGCTTTGCGCACCAGCTCCACATGGTTCACGTAGGCCGAGCCATCCGCCCACTGGAAGGCGCGCGGTAGCGGCGACAGCGCGTCATGCTCATGGAAGCGTTCACGCGGAATGGTCTCGCGGTGCAACTCCTGGGACAGGGTTTCGAGCTTCGGCGCGGTCACCTCCCAGTTGTCGAGCGCGGCCTGAAGGGTCGGCGCGATGTGGCTCGCATCGCTGCACCAGGCCAGGTCCTTCGAGACGACCACCAGACGGCCATCGCGGCTGCCATTCTTGAGGCTGGCTAGTTTCATCGGAAGTTCTCCTTCTCGCGAAAGCGCTGGGTCAGGCGGGTAGATAGCTGGGGGAAACCGTCATGAATTGTCCGTCTTCATCAAGCCATTCCAGCTCGCCATCGGCAATGCCGAAGCGGGCGCCATGAAGGCCAAGACGGCCGTCTTTCACCGCCTGCATGATGAAAGGAAAGGACATCAGCCGCTCCAGAGAGCGCTTGATCGAGCGCAGCTCCATGCAGTCGCTAAGCTCACCATGGCTGGCTTGCTCGCCCATTTCGCGCCGGGCTTCGTCGAGCACCGGCTTGAGCGGATCCAGCCAGCGCTCGATGAACTGCGTGCCTTCCGCGCTGCCCGTTGCAGCTGCATGGACACCGCCACAGCTCTTGTGACCCAGTACCACGATATGGTCGACGCCCAGTGCCTTCACGGCAAACTCCAGCGCCGCCGATACGCCGTGATGCGCGCCATCGGGCTCATAGGGCGGCACCAGGTTGGCAACATTGCGGACAATGAAAAGCTCGCCCGGACCGGCATCGAAAATGGCGGCCGGGTCGACCCGGCTGTCCGCGCAGCCGATCACAAGCGCGTGCGGCGCCTGTCCCTGAGCAAGTTTCTGCCAGATGCGCTGCTTGGTCTCAAAGCGTTCGGCACGGA
>NZ_JBQLZR010000003.1:0-1446 GCF_052168375.1 Glycocaulis sp. | reverse complement strand
GGCGGTTGTTTCCTCCTCCGGCGCGACGCTCGACATGACGAGCGCCATCCGCTCGGGCGAGCTTCGCGCGCTCATGGACATGCGCGACATCGAACTTCCGGCCATCGCCGCGCAGCTTGCCGAGTTCAGCTCCGGCACGGCCGATGCGCTGAACGCCGCGCACAACAATTCAACGGCCTATCCGCCGCCTGCGGCCCTGTCGGGGCGCAATACCGGACTTCTGGCCGGAGACCTCCTGAATGGCAGCGGTAACGCGACATTGGCGGTGGTTACCGATGGCGGCGAACTGGTGAACCGTGTCGATCTGGCTTTCACGGCAGGTGGCTTCACGGTCAATGGCGTTGCCGGCACGACTGTCAACGATCTGGTGACACAGCTCAATGCGGCGCTCGGCGGCGATGGAACAGCGAGTTTCTCCGGTGGACGTCTGGTCATCAATGCGACGGCGCCGGGCACCGGCCTTGCGACCGTGCAGGAGGAGGCAAGTCCCTCCAACCTTGGTGGCGGGCGCGGCTTTGCCCATTTCTTCGGCCTCAACGACATCATCACTTCGGCCCGCCCCGGCTTCTTTGATACCGGACTTGATGCGGCGACACCGCTCGGGACGGGCGCGGGACAGGAAATGGTCTTCCGTGTCTCCACGCCCGATGGCCGGTCCGCAACCGAGATCACCATTCCGGCAGACCAGGCGACGCTGGGCGATTTCGTCACCGCGCTCAACAATCCGGCTACCGGGCTCGGCGGCTATGGCAGCTGGGCCCTGAACGCAGATGGCGCGCTCGCCTTCACGCCGTCGGGGCCTTACGCCAATTACGATTTCGACCTTGTCTCCGATACCTCTCTGCGCGGCGATACCGGCCTCGCGCTCTCGCAGGTGATGGGTATCGGCGATGCCGCGCGGATGACGCGCTCTGAATCCTTTTCGGTGCGCACCGATCTGCGCAGCAATTCCGGTGCGCTCGCCTTTGCCCGGCTGGACATTGATGGCGCGAGCGCACCTGGCGATCTTGTCATCACCGAAGGTGACGGGCGCGGTGGACAGGCGCTCTATGACAGCTTTTCCACCACGCGCCGCTTCGATGGCGCAGGCGGCTTTGCCTCCGGGAACGCCACCTTGCAGGAATATGGCGCGCGCCTTGCCGGCGATGTCGGCACACGCGCGGCGCGGGCCGAACGCGCCGCCGATTCCGCCCTGTCGGTAAAGCAGGCCGCAGACCGCAAGCGGATGGATGTCGAAGGCGTCAACATGGATGAGGAGCTGGCCAACATGATTCTCTACCAGCAGGCCTACAACGCTGCCGCCCGGATGATCCAGGCGTCCAAGGAAATGACCGACACCCTGCTCAACATGGTCTGATAACAGGATTTGACCGATGCGCATCTCGACCCAGGCTGCCGCTGAATCCGCGCTTCTCGACCTGATGCGCGCCCAGCGCGAGCTCTATG
>NZ_JBQLZR010000002.1:0-1097 GCF_052168375.1 Glycocaulis sp. | reverse complement strand
GCTCGCCTTCGGGCTGGAGACCCTGGAAGAGGCCAAGGTGATTGCGGTCTTTCACCTCGTCGGCACGGTGATGGAAATCTTCAAGGTGGCCATGGGATCGTGGATCTATCCGGAGGCCGATGCCGCCTTTCTGGTGATCGCGGGCGTGCCCCTGTTCTCCGGATTCATGTACGCTGCCGTAGGCAGCTATCTGGCGCGGGTCTGGCGCCTGTTCGATTTCCGCTTTGACCGGTTTCCGCCGCTCTGGCTGCAAGGCCTGCTGGCGCTGGCAGTCTATGTGAATTTCTTCACTCATCATTTCACGCTCGACATTCGCCTCGGCCTGTTCGCCGCCAGCGCTTTGATCTATGGCCCGTGCGTGATCTGGTTCCGGCCCGACCGGGTACACCGCTGCATGCCGCTGCTGCTCGGTCTGGTGCTGGTCGCGCTCTTCATCTGGTTTGCCGAGAATATCGGCACTTTTGCCAGAGCGTGGAGCTATCCGGACCAGGAGGCTGGCTGGCACATGGTGTCATGGGCCAAGCTCGGTTCCTGGTATCTGCTGATGATCATCAGTTTTGTCCTGGTTGCCGCCGTGCATAGGGTTTCGGGTGAACGCTTGCGTGATGCGCCCTGATCGCTCACAACGCGGCCACAGACCTGATCGGAAAATTGAGGGCGCGCCCATGATCCAGAAACTCCTCATCGCCAATCGCGGAGAGATTGCCTGCCGCGTCATGCGCACGGCGCGCCAGATGGGTATTGCGACGGTGGCGGTCTATTCCGATGCCGATGCAAAGGCGGTCCATGTGAAGATGGCCGATGAGGCGGTGCATATCGGCCCGGCCCCGGCGCGCGAGAGCTATCTGGTCGCCGACCGCATAATCAAGGCTGCGCTCGATACCGGCGCGGACGCGATCCACCCGGGTTACGGCTTTCTGTCCGAGAATGCCGCCTTTGCCCGCGCCTGTGCGAAGAACGGGATCATCTTTGTCGGCCCCAGCCCCGAAGCCATTGAGGCGATGGGCCTCAAAGACCGCGCCAAGGCACTGATGGAGAAGGCCGGTGTGCCGGTCACGCCCGGCTATCACGGCGACAATCAGGACCCGGCCTATCTG
>NZ_JBQLZR010000001.1:0-1966 GCF_052168375.1 Glycocaulis sp. | reverse complement strand
CCAGAAGGGTGAGGATCGCGCCGAAGGGCGAGCCGATCCAGGCCGACGCGGCCTCGTATCCGGCGCTCGCATTCCTTGCGAGGCCGAACAGGAAAAGCGGCATCAGCACCACAAGGGCGAGCGCGCTCACCCGCTGGGTGATGAAATGGGCGGTGCCGGACTTGGCCGAGCCGAGCCCGCGGACACGCGCGAGGGGGGTACGGAAATCGCCCATCAGATCATGCCTCCCGCAATCCAGATGACGGCAGTGAAACCGGCGGCCGCGCCAATGATGGCCCAGGAGCGAAGATTGGAGCCGCCTGCGTCAAAACCCAGCCCCGCATCCCATGCCAGATGGCGCAGGCCATTGAGCAGGTGGTAGCTGACCGAGAAGGTGAAGCCGACGAAAGCGGCGATGACGAGAAGGCCCAGCGGGCCGGCCATCAGGCCTTCCCAGATTGCGTAGGTTTCCGGACCCGCAGCCAGCAGGACCAGCCAGACCGAGACCAGGATCGCGCCGACATAGTTCGCGATGCCGGTGGCGCGGTGCAGGATGGAGGAGGCCATGGTGGCGTGCCAGCGCCAGACCTGGAGATGCGGGGATAGGGGCTGATTGGGTCTGGTCGCCATGGGCGTCGCTTCCGCCTTCGTTGAGCCGTGTCAGGTGTCGTGCAACGGAAGGAACGGTGCTTTCCTTGACAGGGGCTTAACCGGATCGTCCGGTCTGCCACTGCCAGTTCAGGCCGCCCCTTGCCTGCTTGCGGCGAGACAATAATCCTGCAACGCGCAAGGTCAATGCGCGCGGGTGCTACGGGGGCTATGGCCGGCCAGGCGTTCACCCCCGATTGACCCCGCACCGTGCCCGCGCCACGCTTCGCGGCTTGAAACACAGGGGCGGGAGGCATTCATGGACAATCAGGCAAAGAGCGCGCTGGTAACCGGCGCATCGACCGGCATAGGCCGGGCGTGCGTGGCGAAGTTTGCCGCCGAGGGCTGGCGCGTCTTTGCGAGCGTCCGAAAAGCCAGTGACGGTGAGGCGCTCAAGGCCGAGTTCGGCGATTCGATCGTGCCCCTGATCTTTGACGTGACTGACGGGCCGGCGATTGCCCGCGCCGCTACCGAGGTGCGCGCCGCCCTTGGCGGCAGGACGCTTGGCGCGCTCGTCAACAATGCCGGGATCGCTGTCGCCGGGCCGCTAATGCATCTGCCCATCGAGGAGATGGAAAAGCAGATGGATGTGAACGTGACCGGCCAGCTGCGCGTGGTGCAGGCCTTTGCACCCTTGCTGGGCGCGGACCGGTCGCTCAACGGCGGGCCGGGGCGGATCGTCAACATGTCCTCGGTGGCGGGTTTCAGCGCGGCGCCTTTCCTTACGCCCTATGCCTGCTCGAAATTTGCGCTGGAAGCCTTCACGCAGGGCCTGCGGCGCGAGCTCATGCCCTATTCAATCGATGTGGTGGCCATCAATCCCGGGCCTATTGCGACGCCGATCTGGGACAAGGCCGAAACGGTCGATCCGGAGCAGTATGCCGGCACCGATTACATCAATCCCATCCGGCGCCTCGTGAACTACATGCTGGAGCGGGGCCGCACCGGCCTGCCGCCCTCTGCCGTGGCCGAGGCGGTATGGAGGGCGGTTACGGCTTCCCGCCCGGCGCTTAACACAATTGTGACCCCCGAACCCGTCATGCAGTGGGTTTTGGGCATTCTGCCAAAGCGAATGACTGATAGGATCATTGCAAGACGGCTCGGGCTGACGCCTGAAGCGCTCGAAAAAACAGGGCAGTAGAAACTGCCTCAACGAAAGAAACGGGGAACATATCATGCGCCATCTGATCAGCGGCATTGCCGCCAGCGTGCTTGTCGCGGCAGTCGCCCATGCCGATCCGGCAGAAGACTTCGCCAGCCTGGTTGCCGATTACGAAGCCTGGACGGACGCCAACAACTCACAGGCCCGTGCCCGCGAGGGTGATCTGGAAGCCTTGAG